>NZ_JBEZIB010000026.1:0-126791 GCF_040650855.1 Streptomyces sp. NPDC048606
CGCGGGCGGCGCCCCCCCCCCCCCGGGGGGGGGGGGGGGGGGCGCGCCCCCCCCCCCCCCCCCCCCGACGCTCCTCCCCCTCCCCCACCCCTGCGAGGTGAATCGCATGCAGCGCACCTGCGCCGAGATCGACCGGCTCCTCGGCACCGACCCCCGGTTCGGCTCCGCCGACGCCATCGCGGAGCGCAACACGGCCCGGTTCCGCGTCGGTCTACGGCTCCTCGGCCGCCACCACGCGTCCCAAGCGGCCGTGTTCCGCCGCCTCGAACGCCTCCCGGACGACGCCCTGCGCCGCGTGCTGTACGACCCGGTGCTCCGCAACGCCTTCGAACGGGACCTGAACCTGCTCTCCGTCCGCCCGGAGGACCCCAGCACGCTCGCCCTGATGCTGCGCCAGAGCAGGACGAAGAAGGACGGGTTGGGCCCCTGCGAAGCCCTCATGGACGTCCACCACCAGCCCTGGGCCGACCTCGGGCCCGCCTGGACGTGGACCTCCACCATGCCCGAGGACGTCCACCCGCTCCTGACCGCGCTCGGTCGACGGCGCGACGACGTCTTCAACGAGATGGGCGCCGACCGCAGGGTGGTACCCGACGCCGAGACCCTGGAGGCCCTGGCCCGGGGCGCCCGCCTGCTGGCCGAGCTGCTCCCGCACAGCGGCGCCGGCGCCCTGCGCCACGTATCCCTCGTCGGCTTCGCGGAAGGCGAGGACGAGGACGGCAGCGTGCACTCGTTCGCGTGCGGCGACCGGCTGCCGTCGGCGCTGTTCCTCTCCCCCCAGGCGCTGAGCGACCCGTGGAAGGTGGCCGAGCTGCTGTTCCACGAGTCGCTGCACCTCAAGATGTTCGACATCATGCGCACCGGTGCGCTGGTGTCCGACATCGGCCGGATGACCGGTGTGCCGCCCTGGCGGGTGGTCGACTGGAACCTGCGCCGGGTCTACAGCTCCCTGCACGTCTACGGCCACATGGTGCTGTTCTTCGCGGCGGCCGCCGCGGCCCCGGCCGACCTGCGCCGCCGCTACGGCGAACCGCCCGCGGCGGATTCCGTCGGCATGGTCACCCCCGGCAGCGCGGCGTCCGTCGACGGGACGTACTCCTCCAGCGAGGAGCGCACCCGCTATCTGGCCCGCCAGGCGCTGGAGGCCCACGCCGACGCGCTGACGCCCGACGGACGGGCCCTGGTGACCTGGATGCTGGACGCCCTGGAGCCCCTGCTGCCCGGCACGGCCCGGCAGGCGGCCCCCTCCCCCTCGGCTCCCCTCGCGGAGGCGCTCGTGCCGGAGCCCGACTCCCCCGTCGCCGGATACCGCCAGTGCGCCCCCGTCACGGCGCTCCCGCTCCCCGAGCAGGGCATGCTGCTGGCCGCCGCGCCGGGCACCCACCGGATGCACTGGCTCAACTCCCGCGCCTGGCTGGTCTTCTCGCTGTGCGACGGTCGGGACCCGGCCGGGCTGGAGCGGGCGTACCGCGAGGTCGTGCCCGGCGATGCGGCCGGCCTCGCCGCGGCCCTGGCCGCCCTACGGAGGGTCGGCCTCATCGACGCCGTCCCCGGGCCCGAGCGTGGGGCAGCGGTCTCGGAAGGGGCCTTGGCGCAACCCGCCTGAGCCGTCGCGACGGAGCCGGCCGCCGCGCCCGTGCGGCCGGATCCGTCGAAGTCGCGCCCGGGCGGTTCCCGCGCCGCGCCTCACGCCCGGACGACCTCGACGGGGAGTCCCGCGGCGCGTGCGGCGGTGACGGTGGCCGCCGTCCCGCCCGGGCCGCCCGGCAGGCCGTTCCACACCGCGACCAGCAGGTCGGCGCGGCCCAGGAGTACGCGGTTGGCCGCGCTGTAGGCGCGTACGGAGGCCTGCCGGAACGGCATGACCGTCACGCGGGCCGCCGCGTCGCGCAGGCGGTCGAAGTCGGCGGCGTAGTGCGGGGCCACCATCCGCGCGCGGTAGTCGTGCGACGGGAGGACGACCTCCAGCCGTCCCCCGGCCTCCAGGACGAGGTCGGCGAACAGGGCGTCGGCCCCCTGGGCCAGGCAGGAGATCCCGGTCAGCCCGCCCGGGGACGAGCGTGCGAGGACGGCGCGGAGCTCGTCGGCGATCGCGGCCGACCTCGCCGGATCGATGCGCGTGTGCCCGGTGACGGCGACCGTCGCCATGTCCCCTCCCTCCGCCGAGGCGCCCGTACCGGACGGCCGGCCCGCTCGTGCACGGCGAACGATAGTCCGGGCCCCGGACATCGGGAGGACCGGGGCGGTGGGCCCGGTGCGTCGTCGGGGTGGACGGCTGCGCTGCGGAAACGAACGAGAGCCGCCGTGTCCGCCCCCGAGCGTCGTCGCGTTCCGCCCTCGCACCGCGCCTAGGGTGCCACCATGCCGGTCGATCACACCCCCGTCGCGCGGCGGCTCCGGTTCGCCGCCGCGGCCCTCGCCGTCGGCCTGGCCGCAGGGGCGGCGGGCGCCGCACTGGCACTGCTCCTGCACACCGTCCAGCACGCCGCGTACGGCTACAGCCAGGGCTCGTTCCTCGACGGGGTCGAGGCGGCCCCGCCGTCGCGCCGTGTGGTGGCGATGGCCCTCGCCGGAGTGGTCGCCGGGCTGGGGTGGTGGCTGCTGCACCGCTACGGATCGCCCCTGGTCCCCATCGCCCGCGCGCTGCGGATGAAGCGCCCACGGATGCCCTGGGCGACCACCTCCGCGCACGCCGCGCTCCAGGTGGTCACCATCGGACTGGGCTCACCGCTGGGCCGCGAGGTCGCGCCGCGGGAGCTCTCCGCCCTCTTCGCCACCGGGATCACCCGGAGGGTCGGGCTCACTCCCGACCAGAGCCGCACCCTCGTGGCCTGCGCCGCCGGAGGAGGCCTCGCGGCGGTCTACGACGTACCGCTGGGCGGTGCGCTGTTCACGCTGGAGGTGCTGCTCGGCACCTGGGCCCTGCGCTCCGTGGTGCCGGCGGTGCTGATCGCCGCGGTGGCCACCCTGGTGGCCCGGCTGGTGGTGCCGGACGAACCCGCCTACATCCTCCCGGAACTGCCCTTCAGCGGCTCGCTGATCGTGTGGTCGATGGTCGTGGGCCCCGTGGTGGGCACCTGCGCGTACGGCTTCGCCCGGCTCACGGCGGCGGCGAGCAGCCGGGCCCCGCGCGGCAACGCCCTGCTGGTGACCGCCCCCCTCGCGTTCGTGTGCGTCGGCCTGCTCGCCGTGCCCTTCCCGCAACTGCTGGGCAACGGCAAGGGGCCCGCGGACATCGCCTTCACCGCGCACCCCTCGCTCGCACTGGCCGCCGTCCTCCTGCTGCTCCGGACGGCGGTGGTCGCGCTGTGCCTGCGGGCCGGTGCGTACGGAGGGCTGCTGACCCCCTCGTTCGCCAACGGAGCCCTGCTCGGCATCGTCGCCGGCACGCTCTGGGAGTCGGTGTGGCCGGGTGCGGTGCCGGGGTCGTACGCGGTCGTGGCCGCCGGAGCGTTCCTGGCCGTCGCCCAGCGGATGCCCGTGACGGCCTCCGTGCTCGCCCTGGAGTTCACCGGCCTCCAGCAGGAGGTGGTCATCCCGCTCCTGATCGCGGTCGCCGGCGCGACGGCGACGGCCGCACTCCTGCGCGACCTCGTCGAGCGCGCTGCCGGGACCGGGCGCGGAGGCGATCGGTAGCCGCCGGTCCGGCGGGTGGCGCACGGGCGGGCAAGGCCCGTGGGGAGGCCGCCGGTGGTGGCACCGGATATGCCGCCGGCGACAGCGCCGCGGTTGCGGGGCTGTCGCCGGTGGGGCGTCAGCGTTCGGCGCCGGCGGGGGTGGTGGCCCCGACGGGGGTGGGTGCGTTGGGGCGGTTGGACTGGCAGCGCTGCTTCTCCGACTCGGTCAGGGGGCCGGTGCGCTGGTAGATGCGGTCGGAGAGGGTCGTGGAGGGGTGGTCGACGACGGTGTGCAGACGCCAGTCGTAGTTGGGGTCGGTGGCCTTGGTGGTCGCGTGGAACCATCCCTCGGTGCGTCGGCGCGAGCCTTGCGTCTCGATCCAGGAGGCTTCGGCCGGCTGGACGATCTCGTTGACGTTGTGGGTCTGCGTCGTGTTCCAGGCGGGGCTCAGGCCCGTGCCCTGGGTGTACTGCTGGGCCATGTTGGTCGGGGTTGCGGTGCCGCTGCCGGGCAGGCCGGCGGCTGCGGGGAGGTCACCGTAGGAGCGGTTGGCGGTGGAGACCGGGCGGGTGCGGTTCAGGGTGTTGCGGGTGCAGTTGAGGTAGGTCTCCGCGGCGACGCGGGCGGGGGCGTAGTAGCTGAACGAATAGTCGTCCTCGGCGGTGAAGGTGCAGCGGTTCACGGCGCCGTTGCAGTAGGCGACGGCGTCCGACACGGCGCGGCGGTCGTTGCCGTAGAACGCCTCGGAGGCGGGCAGGGCTCCGGCGGGGATGGTCTTGTCGACCGGCGGGGGTTCCTGGGTGACGCGGACGTTGGTGACGAGGGGTCCGCAGGCTCCGGAGGCGTTCTGGGCGGCGGGGACGGTGGAGACGAAGGTGAGCAGCGGCTCGTTGGCTCCGGCGGTGAAGGCGAGGGTGACGCCGGTGCGCCAGGCCGGCTTCCAGTAGGTGCCGTTCTTCTCGGTGGTGGGCTGGGTCGTCCGGTCGGTCAGGGGCCCGCCCTCGCCCTGGACGGTGTAGGTCTGGCCGTTCTCGAGTGCGGCGGCGGTGCACGAGTTGGAGACGCTCGGGCTCTCGTCGTAGGTGACGGTGACCTTCGCTCCGGCGCGCACTCCGCGCAACCGTTGCTTGAGGCCCCAGGAGGCCTCGTTGGGGAGGCGGAGCATCGCGGCGACCAGGCCGTCGGGGTGGCCGCCGGTGGCCGCGTCCCAGCGCCAGACGCCGCCCGCCGTGCCGGTCCCCGAGGTGGAGCCGACGGACCACGCGTGGGGGTTGGTGCCGGTGTTGACGCCGGTGAAGGCCGGTTGGGCGAAGTCGCCGTTGAGGACGGTGACCGGTACGGGGGCGGCTGCCCGGGTGGGCGATACGGATACGGAGGCCTCGGCGGTCGTGCCGGCGAGCAGGCCGAGACACAGGCTCAGGCCGACGACCGGTGCGGTACGGGTCAGCGGGCGGGCGGGGCCGCCGGGGCGGGGGCGGGGTGCCATGGGGTTCTCCACAACGTTCGGCGGGTGGTCAGGACGTGCCGGGGGTGAGCACGTCGCGGTCCTTGAACCGGGAGCCCTCGGGCAGGTTCGCGGGAGTCAGGCCACGGGGCGGGGGCGGAGTGGTGGGCGTGCCGGTGTCCTCGGTTCCGGTCTTGCCCTCCGGGCGCAGGCGGTCGCAGGTGTTGCCGGGGACGGTGAAGGTGTCCGCGACGAAGGTGCTGGTGTTGACGGTGGAGGGGCCGTCGACGACGACCTTGCGGATGCCGAGGCCGCTGCCCGTGGTGATCTCCCCGGCGATGCGCTGCATGGCGGAGCTGGCGCCGAAGACGAGGGCGTCGCCGGGGCGGACGGTGGTGTTGTAGGTGGTCTTCTCGATCTGTTCGGTGGTCCAGCTGCGCTGGTAGGCGAGTTTGAAGGCGCCCTCGAAGGCCCCCTTGACGCCCAGGGATCCGGCGATCTTGCCGCTGCCCGAGGCTCCGGCCTCGGCGCCGACGGTGGCGGTCGGTCCCTTCGACTTGTCCGGGGTGGAGAACTCCCCCTTGGCCTTCGCGTCGACGCCGGCGGTGACCTCGCCGGAGGTGCTGATGGTGCCCTCGATGGCGATCTTGCCGGTGATCTCACCGCCGAGGTTGTCGGTGCTCGACGTGCGCAGGGTGATCTCCCGGGCGACCGTGATGGCGTCCTTGGTGCAGTTCACGACGGCGTTGCCCAGGGACTTGACGGCGCTGTAGTACTCGCCGGACGTGGCGCGGTTGATCTCGAACCGGCAGGCGCCGGGGTGGGAGGCGCAGTACTCGGTGACCTTCCGCGTCGAGGCGAGCTCGGTCTGGCCCTCGTAGGCGACCGGGGTCGGGACCTCGGGCGGCGCGGCGGCGTGGGAGGACCCGGTGGTGCAGGTCAGTACGAGCAGGGCCGCTGTGGCGGCGAGGGCCGCGCGCCGACCCGGGAGGTGCGCGATGGTCTTCACCGGTTCATCTCCCCGCACAGCGACGTCATTTCGGAGGATCGCGACAGTCCGGCCGGCAGGTCGGCGCCGAAGGAGGCGCAGGTGCCTGACAGGGCGGACGCGGCGTTGCCGGACGGTTCGGGCTTCATCGTGGAGAGTTCGCCGCGGGCCTGGGCCATGTCGGTCTCCTGGGCGGCGCCGCCGCCGATCAGGTCGGTCATGCAGGACTTGGACTCGGCCGTGCACTTCTGGGCCGCCTGCTTCGCGGCGCCGATGTCCTGCTTGGCGGCGGCGGTGTCCTGCTTGGCGGCGTCGCGGTCCTTGTCCACGGCGCCGCGCTCTTCGGGCGAGGCCGAGCAGGGTTTGGCCTCACCGCCGGGGCACGGCTCCTCGTCGTCGAGCGGCGCCGCGAGGTGGGTGAACCGGTGGGTGGGGGCGGACGATCCGGGCGGTGAGGTCGCCGCCGCGGCGGACGAGGGCCCGCAGATCAGGGCGAGCGTCGCGAGGGACAAGGCGAGGGGTACGCGGATGGTACGAGGGATTTGGCGCATGCCGAAGACGCCCCTTCCGGGGTGATGCGACGAACGGGAGTTCGCACCCACGCTGAGGTGCAAACGCAACGTAACAGTGCGCTACAGACCGCGACCAGCTTCGTGATCATGGTTCACCCGAATTGCCCGTAACCCGACAACCAGGCCACTGATCACACGAGTTGGGTACGCGTCACCCGCCTGCGGCAGCCGGCCGCGATCCGCCGTGCGGGTGAATCGGCCTGTCTCGTCGCACTCCCGAACGTTTCTTCTTCCTAAGGATGTTCAACCGTGGCATGCCCCCGAGTACCGGCGGACACCCCCGGAACCCGCCGACGCCCGCCCCCCGGCCCCCTCCCCCGGAAGGAGCAGCCGCCGTGAACACCACGGCGCGGCTCCGTTCCGACCAACACGCCACGAGAAGGCGGGATCCGACCCCGCGGAAGCGGGTTTTGGCCGATCGCTTCCGGATCTGCCAGGGTCGGAGCATGAGCAGACGAGACGACGTATGGGAACTGATCCACCTCATCAACCGGAAGATGGAAACCGCCGCGGCTTCCGGCGACTTGCACACCGTCCTGACGTCGGATGATCTTCCTGAAGTCCGGCGGCTCGACGCGATACTCGTCGAGGGCGACCCGGACGTCGACATCAGCATGACGGCCGTCGCGCAGCACCTGCTGGGAAGGCTGCGCTGGCACCGCTCCCTGCTGGCGCCGGCGGATCAGGGACGCGCCGACCACGACGCCGCGCTCGCATGGTTCGAACTGCCCTTCATCCTGGGGCTGGACGACATCCCGCCCCCCGTGCTCCCCGCCTTGGCGGAACGGGTGGTGCCCGTGGCCGCGTCGTTCCAACAGGGAGCGTCCGCGACCAAGTCCCCCGCCGAGATCGAGAGCGCGCTCGCCCTGTCCCGGCGGATCGTGACCCACCTCGGTCCCGACCACCCGCACCGGCCCGCGATGACCGCCAATCTGGGCCTCATGCTGCTGCTCCGGTTCGAGAACGGCGGCTCGCCGGAGGATCTCGACCAGGCCGTCGAGGTGCTCGAAGCGGCGCTGACCCACGCCGTCGACCAGCGGGAAGCCGTGCTGTCCACCCTCGTGCAGGCACTGCGACACCGGCTGGCGGCCACGGCCGACCCGGCGGATCTGGACCGGGTGATCGCATGCTGCGAGGCCGGGATCGCTGTGGCGTCGGCCGATGACGAGGCCGCGGTCAAGTGGCTGAGCGGTCTGGGAGACAGCCTCCTGAACCGATTCGAACGCACCGGGGCCGGGGCCGACCTGGACCGCGCGATCGACCTCATGCGGACCGTCGACGCGGGCCGTACGCGCCTCCTCGACCCGGTCGCGGTGAAGTACGACCTCGCCTACGCCCTGTCGCGCCGCTTCGACCGCACGCGGTCGACGGCGGATCTCGCCGAAGCGATCGACGTCGCCGGGGCCGCCATCGAGGCCGCCGACGGTGACCACGCCTTCCGCGCCCCGACGCAGAGCCTGCTGGACGCCATGCTGAGGGCGGACGCCGCACTCCGCGCCGGCTCCTGACCCACGGCACCACCACCGTGTGAGGGGGCCCCGCGCGGCGGGACCCCCTCGGCAACGGCGTCAGACCAGGGTGTAGCCGCCGCTGCGCAGCGTGGACCCCACGTTGCTGCAGTAGGCGTAGGACCAGGTCCCGCCCGAGCGCACGGGTCCGTTGACGATCTTGTTGTTCTGGCAGACGGCCCAGGCGTAGTAGCCGCGGGTGCCGTCACAGGAAGCCCCGTAGCTCACGTAGTTGCTGTAGGTGGAGCAGGCCGTGGGACCCGACGGTGCCGCGGAGGCCGGGGCGGCCACCACGACCGGAACGCTGGACAGACAGGCGACGGCGATCGCCGTCGCGGCGGACTTCAGGCGCATGATCCCCCCTGGGGAAACGGTCGGACGTACGTCTGTGCCGTGCACGCGGTCGCGTGCGAGCCCATTCATCCGCAACCGCCCCCATCACGACCAGGCCGGTTCAGGACAAGCCCGTCTCTCGTCGATGTCGAACGCCCGTGGTCGGCGGGGCACGGTCACGGTGAACGGCGGAGGAAGCCGCGACCCACCGCACGGGGCACCACGGGGCGTCGATCGGGGCGCAGGTGCGCGTGTCCTGGGCGCCGGTGAACACCCTTCGCCACGGCCCGCGCTCCGGACGACGGCCCGGACGACGGCCACGTCGGCTGCTCCGCCGGTGCATCGGGGACGGAGGCGACACCTGGGCATGGCCGATCGTCACCCCTCCAGGTCCCCTCGGCCTACGGGAAGACGTCGAGGGCAACCCGGGAGCCCCGGACCGTGTGGTCCGGGGCTCCCCTCGTTCCTCGGCACCGACGTCGACGAGGGTCAGCAGGTGATGGTGCCCCTGCGCAGGGCGTGGCCGCCGTCGTTGCTGTCGTCGGACCAGTAGACGGGCTTGGAGCCGGCCACGCACTCGTCGGAGCCGGCGAGGGAGAAGCCCTCGTTGTTGTGGTTGGGCATGCCGGTGGGGCGGTCGTAGACGGCGGTCGTGGTGAACGAACCGGTGGCGTCGATCTTCAGGGTGCGGTGTCGGCCGTCGCAGGTGTCGTCGCAGACCGCCCACAGGCGCGCGGCCTGCGGCTCCCACTGCAGTTCCATCACGCCGGTCATGCCGCTGCTGAAGGAGGCGACGCGGGTGTGGCCGCCGGAGTCGGCGAGGACGTAGCCGTGGACCATGCCGGTGCCCTCGACGCCGACGAAGAACACGCCGCCGCTGTGGGCGCCGTAGCGGGCCGGGTCATAGGCCGCCCCGGTGGAGGCGTCCCCCAGGCCCGCGCCGGTGAGGTAGCTGTCGGGAACCCAGGTGATCCCCTCCAGGCCCAGGTTGGAGCCTGTCGCGGGCAGGTCGGAGGTGAGGTTCCATTCCTTGGAGGCGGTCAGCGACGATCCGGACGCGGTGATGTCGTACTTGAGCACCGACAGGCGGCTGGTGCCGGAGGCGCTGCCGTCGCGTTCACTGGCGACGAACGCCCCGCCGGCCGAGCCGGATCCGGCCAGGGTGACGCCCTCGCTGTCGGGGCTGCCGGAGCCGCCGGTGAAGCGCAGGGTCTTGCCGGAGGACCATCCGTTGCCCGTGTCCGGCTTCCAACCGGCGGAGCCGTCACGCACCAGGCGCCACAGCTTGCCGTTGTTCTGCGCGCCCCACAGTACGTCGCCCTCCTGGTAGAGGCCGCTCAGGTCCTGGCCGAACACGTTGGAGGCGTCCGCGGTCGCCACGCCGCTCGCGCCCGGCCACGCCACCGGGTCGGTGGACCCCCCACCGCCGGGGGTGCCGCAGCTGTTCGGGGCACCCAGGGTCACGGTCGTCGCCTGCCTGAAGGTTCCGGTGCCGTCCGGGCAGCGCGACCAGGACGGCTCGGAGTGCTCGGTCCAGGAGAAACCGTCGACCAGCGTCTTGCCGTCGGCGAGGTAGAGACGGGCCTGGTCGTCGGAGCCCAGGCCGAACTTGCCGCTGACGTCGAACGACCGGTAGCCGCCCGCTGCCAGAGTGGTTCCGGCGGCGATCTTGAAGGTGTGGTTCTTGTCGTTGTCCCTGAGGATCCAGCCCGAGACGTCGATCGCGGCGGTGCCCTTGTTGAACAGCTCGATGGAGTCGTTGACGCCGCCGGTGGTCACCACCTCGTTGACGCGGATGTCGTCGGCGACGGCGGCGTGTGCCGCGGGCGCGCCGCTCAGCGCGCCCACGGCGAACAGCGGGCCGGCGACGAGGAAACGGGCAAGAGCGCGACGCCCACGACGGGCGATCGATCGGTTCACGGAAATTCCGTCCTGACATGGTCACGGGAGGGACGGCCCGATGTTCCCGACCCGGACCCAACAGTCCGCCTCCATCAGGAGGACAGCCCGTAAACGGCAGACGCACGGCCCCGGCGGGAAGGGTCGGGAGGCTCTCCGCTCTCCCGAGCACCGCCTCGCCCCGCCCCGCCCGGATGCTCACCTCGCCTGCCGGACGCGCGAGCTTCCCTTCAGCCGTCGATGACGGCGGTGGCTTCCACCTCGACGAGGTGCTCGGGGACGTCCAGGGCCGCGACACCCAGCAGCGTGGCCGGCGGGACCGGTACGGTGCCCAGCCTCGCGGCCGCCCGGGCGATTCCCTCCATCAGCAGCGGCATCTTGTCAGGGGTCCAGTCGACGACGTGGACGTTCAGTTTCGCCACGTCCTCGAAGGCGGCGCCTGCGGCGGCGAGGGCGGTGGCGACGTTCAGGTAGCACTGCTCGACCTGAGCGGCGAGGTCGCCCTCGCCGACGGTGACACCGTCGACGTCCCACGCGACCTGCCCGGCGACGAACACCAGCTTCGACCCGCTCGCGATCGACACCTGCCGGTAGGCGTCGATCCGCGGCAGTCCGTTGGGGTCCAGCAGGGTGATGGCCATGACGCGTCTCCCTTCGCCGTGCGATCCCGTGCGTCGAGCACGGGCCGCACGCGGTCTCTTGTGGTTACTCGGGAACCGTAGGAGAGTGATCGCCGACATGGAAGAACGCACTTTTCGGTAACGGGGGAACCTGATGGTGACCAAGCAGTACACGGGCTCGCCCGACGAAGCGGACGTGCGACGCGCGGACTCCCTCGGGCGGGAGATCTTCTCGGACATCGCCAACAAGTGGGCGCTGCTGATCATCGAAGCCCTGGCGGACCGCACCCTGCGCTTCGGCGAACTGCGGGACCAGGTCGAGGGCATCAGCCACAAGATGCTCACCCAGAACCTGCGCATGCTGGAGCGCTACGGCCTGGTCCAGCGGACGGTGCACCCGGTCGTGCCGCCGCGCGTCGAGTACACCCTCACCGACCCGGGCCGGGCCCTGCGGGTGACGATCGACGGGTTGTGCGACTGGACCCACCGTCACATCGGACACATCGAGGCCTCCCGCCGGCGCTTCGACGCCTGAGGGAGGGAGCGTTCAGTGGTGGAAGAGCCGGAGTCCGGTGCGCGGGACGCGACTGGTCACCCGGCCGTGGCCAGGCGGCGGCGGAGCTCGTCTTCCGGAACGTCTTCCACGTGGGTCAGAAACACCCAGATGTGACCCGACGGGTCCCTGAGGATGACGGTGCGGTCACCGTGGAACATGTCTTTCGGCGGCTGGAGGATCTCCGCGCCGGCCCCCTCCGCGCGCTCGGCCATGGCGAACCTCCTGGGAACGGCACCGCGGGTCGGTTCCCGCGGCTCTGCGACGAACCTAGAAGCTCAAGTTTGATTGAGGTCAAGCGGCCACGGCCGCCTGGTGTGGGTACGTCCGCGATCTCGGTAGCTCGCCCGGAAGTCTCCGCCGGACGGGCGGTGGTCGGGCCGCGCGGGGTGTCGCATCCGGGTCCGGGCCGTTCGCGGAAGACAGTGGACGAGCGGCCCGGCCGCAACGAAGCGGCACGCGAGGAGAGGTGTGGTCGTATGGCGTCCCCCGGTCTGGACATCACGGACGTGCTGGTCGTCGGGGCCGGAGTCGCCGGGCTGGCGTGCGCCCGGGACCTGGCCGCGGCCGGGGTCGGGGTACGGGTGGTGGAGGCGAGCGACGCCGTCGGGGGCCGCATCCGTTCGGACCGCGTCGAGGGGTTCGTCGTGGACCGCGGTTTCCAGGTGTTCAACACCGCCTACCCCCAGGTCCGGCGCAGGCTCGACCTGAAGGGACTGCGGCTGCGCCCCTTCACTCCGGGCTTCTCCGTCCACACACCGGCCGGCAGGCTCGGCTTCACCGACCCCACCCGGCGCCCGGGCGCACTGCCCGAGCTGCTGTCGGGTCGCCTGGCCGGACCACGGGACCTGGCGGCGCTCGCCCTGCTGTCTGCCCGCGACATGCTGTTGCCGCCCGGCCGGCGCAAGCGACGCCCGGACACCACCGTCCGCGCCGCGCTCGCAGGGGCCGGGGTCTCCGAGGAGTTCGTCGAGAGGTTCTTCCGACCCTTCGTCGCGGGGGTCTTCCTGGAGGACCAACTGGAAACGTCCGCCCGGGTGTTCCACCTGGTGTGGCGGAGCATGCTGCGCGGAACCATCTGCCTGCCCACCGAGGGCATCGGGGCGGTCCCGCGCTCCCTCGCGGCCGGTCTGCCGGAAGGCACCGTACGGCTGGAGACCCCGGCGGGGAGCCTCACGGACGACGGGGTGCTGACCGCCGCGGGAGAGGAGCTCCCCGCCCGCGCCGTCGTGGTCGCCACCGACCCGCAGACCGCGGCGGCCCTGCTGCCCGAGGTCGCCCTGCCGGACTACCGGACCGTGACGACCTACTACCACGTCGCCCCGCGCTCCCCCATGGGCGAGCCCACCCTGCTCGTGGACACCAACCGTCGCTTCCTCAACACCTGCGTCCTCACCGACGTCGTGCCCTCCTACGGCCCGCCCGGGCACTCCCTCGTCGCCACATCGGTCCTCGGCCGGGACGTCCTCGGCCGGGACGGGCGGGACCGCGAGCGCGCACTCCGGGCCGCGCTGGCGGAGGCGTACGGCACCGACACGGGCGGCTGGGACCTCCTGACCGTCCGCACCATCGAGGGCGCGCTGCCCGCCATGCCGCCCCCGCACCCGCTGAGCCGCACCTCGCGGGTGACGCCGGGCCGGTACGTGTGCGGCGACCACCGTGCGACCGGTTCCGTACAGGGTGCGCTCGCCTCGGGCGCGCGGGCCGCCCGCGAAGTCCTGCGCGACCTCGGTCGCTGATCGGCGCCCCGGTGTTGCCGTATCGGCAACAACCTTTGCCACCTCGCGCAAGGTCGCCGCACCCTGACTTCGGCATGACCGCCGAACACGAGAGGGGTTGCACGATGACCATCCGCGAAGGTGACCGCACCCTGCCGAACAACCGTGTGCACCACGTTCGATCGGGCGAGTTGGACGGACACGCCGCGATCAGCGGCGGCACGGTCGGTTCGAAGAGGCTCTGGATGGGGCTGGTGGAGAACGCACCGTCGAGCGCGACGGACAACCACCACCACGGCGATTCGGAGGCGGGGATCTACGTCGTCAGCGGCCACCCCGTGTTCGTCTTCCACGACGGCACCGGTGAGGTACGGCTGACGGCCGGACCCGGGGACTTCCTCCTCGTCCCCCCGAACGTCCCCCACCGGGAGGAGAACCCGGACCCGAACGAGCCCGTGGTCGTCGTCATCGCGCGGACCACGCAGGAACCCATCAAGGTCTCCGTGCCCGAGCTGTACCGACTGGACGACGAGGCGGACACCCTCTAGAGGAGGGAACCGGAAGGACTCCGCCCGCCCACGGGGTGGGGACGCGGCTGGAGGCGATTGGTGACGGGTTCTCCCGCTCCCGAGGGCGGTGCGGGAGAACCCGTCGGCGGCGCCGTGCGCGCCGCGTCATCTCACGCGCCGTGGCCGGAATGCCCGCCCTGGCCCTTGTGGCCCCCATGGCCTCCGTGACCTCCGTGACCTCCGTGGCCGCCGTGGCCGCCGGATCCGTTCGGGGTGCCCGCCGGAACGCCCTTGGGGAGGATGTCCAGCACGGACATCATCCCCGCGTTCTCGTGGTTCAGGATGTGGCAGTGCAACACCGTCCTGCCCGTGTAGTCGAGGAACCGGGTGCGGACCACGATCGCCCCCCGGACGGGCACGGTCACCGTGTCGTACCAGCCGTGCGCGGGGTCCGTCGGCACTCCGTTGGTGCTCATCAACTGGAACTGGTTGGTGTGGACGTGGAAGGAGTGCTGCTCGTCGGTGTCGTTCCGCACCGTCCATTCCTCGACCGTGTTCAGGTGCGAGGTGAAGTCGATCCGGTCCGGGTCGTACGTCTTGCCGTTGATGAAGAACTCGGTCCCGTCCGCGTTCTCGGTGTAGGTGATCGTCTTGCGTCCGGCGACCTTTGCGTGCGCCAGGTCCTCGTACGGTCCGAACGTGGACGGGATCGCGGCGCGCTCCACCGGCTTCCCCCCGGTCACCACGGTGGCGAGGTTGGCCTGCGGGAACTGGTTGCCCGCCGACCCCGTGTTGTACGGCAGCGTCTCCAACTGCGCGGTGCCGGGGCGTTCGGGGGCCTGCACGAGGACGTCGTAGCGGGCTCCGGCGGCCAGGACGAGGCTGTCCGCCGCGTAGACGCGGTGCACGGGATGGCCGTCTTGGGCGATCACGTGGAACCTGAAGCCGGCGAGGTGGAGCTTGTAGTAGATGTTGGCGCCGATGTTGGCCAGCCGCCACAGCTGCGTCTCGCCCGGGCGGATCGGGATGACGGGGTTCTGCTGCCCGTTGACGGTCCGGTTGGTGGGTGCCCCCATGCTCAGCGGGGAGGTCTTGATGGCGTCGCCGTCGACCTGATCGTCCTTCAGGGCGATGGTGTGCTCGGTGATGTGCCTCAGGTCCGGCGGCAGGTACCGCTTGAGGTCGTCGACGATGAGGACGCCCGACTCGCCTCCCGCGACCTGCGCGGCCGAGAAGCCGTGGGCGTGGGAGTGGTACCAGTACGTGCCCGGCGCCAGGCTCTTGGGCAGCGTGTACGTGTAGTCGTACGTCTCCCCGTACTTGATGGCGATGAAGATGTCGTCGGCCGGCGGGCGGGGCGACACGTGGATGCCGTGCAGGTGGAGGTTGGTGTCCTGGTCCACTTTGTTGGTCATCTTGAGCCGGACGACGTCGCCCGGACGCACGCGGAGCGTGGGTGGCATGTACCGGCCGTTGTAGGTGAGCGCGTACAGCATCTGGTTGCCGACGAGGACCTTCTTGCGCTCCACCGTGATCGACGCCCGCAGGACGCCGTTGTGGCTCTTGTACTCGGGGGGATCCTCCAGGCGCGGGCCGAGGGGGGAGGACGGATCGAGGTCCGCCCGCACTCCGGCGTCGACGAACGACGCGCCGGCGGGGTGGGCCTGGGCCGCCGTGAAGGCGGCGGCGAGGGCGACCGTACCCCAGAGCACTTTCAGTCGAGGCCGCATGACGGTGACTCCTCAGCAGATCGGATCCGTGTTCCAGGCCTCTGATATCACTTCACTCATGACGAAATCCCATCAGATACGCCCATGAGTCGTGATTTCGCCCGCCCGGACGCGCCGCACCGGCCTGCGGACGACAGCGCGCCGGAGGCCGTGTCCCGTGTGGCGACCCGAGCCCGTTCGGGAGCGCCACCCTCTACGAGGCGGTGCACCTCGAACTGGAGAAAGGGGCGAACGGTAGGTTCGTATCCTGGGGCGGGCGACGCGGGTGTGACCGATGCGTCGCTGCCGTCCGCGGCTTCGGGCGTCGCCCGCGCCGCGCTGTACCGGATCGAACAAGGGGGAGTTCAACAGTGATCAGTCTGGCCGCAGTGGGAGGGGTGGCCCTCATCGAGTTGGGCATGGCGCTGACTCCGGGACCGAACATGATCCACCTCACGTCCCGCGCGATCACCCAGGGGCGCAGGGCGGGCCTGGTGAGCCTGAGCGGGACCGCCGTGGGATTCGTGTGCTACCTGCTGGCCGCGGCCGCGGGGATGTCCGCGCTGTTCGCCGCCGTGCCGGCGGCCTTCACGGCGGTCAAGCTCGCCGGGGCGGCCTACCTGGCCTATCTCGCCTGGGGCATGCTCAGGCCCGGTGGGCGCTCACCCTTCGCTCCGGCGCAGGACCTTCCTCGCGTCTCCGACGCGCGCCTGTTCTCGATGGGGCTGCTGACCAACCTGCTCAACCCCAAGATCGCACTCATGTACGCCGCCCTGCTGCCCCAGTTCATGGAGCCGCAGGCGGGCCCGGCGTGGGCACAGCTGCTCCAGCTCGGTGGCGTGCAGATCGTCGTGGGGCTCGCCGTGAACGCCCTGATCATGTTGGGCGCGGCGCGGGTGTCGGGCTATCTGGTGGCCCGCCCCCGTGTGATGACCGCTCAGCGGTTCGCCGCGGGCGGCCTCCTCGGCTTCTTCGCGATCCGCACGGCCCTGTCCCGTACACCCGCCTCGGCCTGATTCACCCGGCGCGAGGTCTCCGCGATCAGGGCGAACGCCTCGTCGGGCCTGCCGACCTCCTCCGGGCTGAGCACCGGGCCCTGCGGCCGCTCGGCCAACCGGCTGACGCGGCGCGCTGCGGGGAGGCGGCAACCCGGCCGGCGGGGCCGAGATGGCTACCGTGGCCTCGGTCGCGACGGCGACCGTTCGGCAATCGCTTGGAGATCCTCGTGCCCGTACCTCTCGCTGAGGACGTCGAGGCGCTGCTGCGTCGCCCCAGCACCTGTTACATCGCGACGACGATGCCCGACGGCTCGCCTCAACTCACCCAGACCTGGGTCGACACCGACGGTGTGCACGTACTGATCAACAGCGTCGAGTCCCACCAGAAGACGCGGAACATCGCACGCGACCCGCGGGTGGCCGTCGCGGTGTCCGATCCCGCGGATCCGGCGTCCTACGTCCAGATCCGCGGCCGGGTGGTACGGGTGACGCGCGAGGGCGCGGTCGCCCACATCGAGGCGCTCGCGCGAAAATACCTCGGCCGTCCCTATCCCTGGTACGGGGGCACCGACCAGGTCCGGGTGATCTACGTGATCCTGCCCGAACGCATCAGCCGTCCCGTCGGCTGAACGGGAGCGGCCCGTCATCGGCTGCCTGCCGGCGCGTCAGCCCAGCAGGTGCGCCCGGGGGGCCGGGGTCAGCGCTTGCCTCGAAGGCGCCTGAGGATTCCGCCGGCCTGTTCCCGCTTGCGCGGGTCGGAAGCCGCGCGCCGTACCGAGGCGATCGTCCGCTGTCCTTGCGGACTGCGGCTGAACTGCTTGATCTTCGTGAAGAGTCCGGACATGTGCCCTCCCGGCATGGACCGCTCTGACACTACGTCGTGTGCCCCGGAACCCCTGCTCCATGCGCATCGAACCGGTCGTCCGTCGGCCGGCCGAGAGGCTGCTGAAATGGCGTCAGATTATTTTTCGAGGAGGTGCAACCGTTTCGCCGTGCCGCATGTCCCAGCATGCAGGAGCGACCGACTCCAACGACCACCCAGGGGGAAGCATGAAACTGACCCGTTCCGTCGTCACCACCACCGCGTTCGCCGCCCTGGCCCTGGGGGCCACGACCGCACTGGCGGCGCCCGCCACCGCCGCGCCCAACACCACGCCGCAGAAGGTCTGCGGAAGTGCCTACAAGACCGTGAACTCGGCCGCCATCGGCTCGCTGGGCACCGTCTACCTGACGTACAACGCCTCGAACGGCAAGAACTGCGTCGCGACCATCCGCAACAACCCGGGTGCGGCCGTGGACATGGCCCTCTGGATCGAAGTTCCCGCGACCTGGGAGCGGGGCGAGGACTTCGGCCGGTACACGTCGTACGCGGGACCGGCCTACGTGTACGGCAAGGGTCACTGCGTCGACTGGGGCGGGGGCATCAGCAACGTGCACGTGCAGGTGTACAACTCCAACTGTGGCGCGCGCAAGGAGCACCGGGTCACCGAAGTGCGCTGACCCGAGCTCCTCCTGACCGCGACGTTCCGTGCGGTCGTGCGGTCGTGTGGTCGTCGGGGGCAGGACCTACGGGACCTCCACACCCCGACGACGGCACGGAAGCCGTCGTGGTCGGGCTCGCCCCGGCAGACTCGCCCTGCGGAACTCGGCGAGCCTGCCGGGGCGAGGGCGCGTTCGCCGCTCTTCCCTCGGGTGCGCGGCCGTCCGCCTCGCGTAGGGTCGCTTGATCCTTACCGATCGAGGGAGTTGGCGATGGGACGCGGATCACGACGGGGTGCCCGGGCGGCGCTGACGGCGGTGGCGGGAGCCGCGCTGCTGGTGGGCTGTACGGACGAACCCCCGGAGCAGGTCATGCCCGGTCCGACTTCCACGGCCACGGCCGCTCCCCCGGAGGCCGCCGCCGTGGCCGAGCGCTACCGGGCGGGCGGCGGGGATCCGGACGTGTACGGGATACAGGTCGAGGAGGGTCCGGAAGGCGTGCCCCGGGTGATCATCCGGACGCGGAACGCGGACCCCGAGGGCGCGATCTTCCGCCGGCAGAACACTTCGGTCACCGCCCACCTGATGGCGAAGGAGGGGGCTTCCTTCAAGAAGGGCTACTTCATCGACGTCTTCGGCCCCGACGGCAGGATCATCCACCGCATGGACGCCCGCCCCTAGGGTGGCTTCACCACAACGTCGACGGCGGGCGATGGTGTCCTGGTTTTCCGCCGGGGCGTGGGCCGCCGTCCGCCGCCCGCTCCGGATCGCCGCCCCGAACGCTGCTCTACGATCACGGTTCGGCGCTCGTGCGGAACGCCGCATGAGGACTGAACGGACTGGGGACGGGAATGGCGATCGACAGGCCTGGCCGGCCGGAGGACCTGCCGGCGGCCGACGTGTTGTGGGCGCGGTGGGCACTGGCCGCCGTACTGGAGTCCACGGCGAAGGCGGAGGCCCGGGGTGCGCGCCGCGGCGGCACGTGGATCGACGGCCAGGGCCTGCACCTCGACGACCGGGGCTGCACCTGGTGGACGCTCCAGCAGGTGCAGGAGGGCCGCTATGTGCTCTACGGCGAGGACGAGTCCAGTGCCGTCAAATGGCACGAGCCGGCGATCGACATGCTGGCGCAGGCGCCGGACTGGCTCCCGTACGAGCGACTGCGGGCGCTGTTGGAGGGCTGGGAGCTGGGCTGCGTGTACTGGTACGAGGACGGCGCCTGGGCCCGCGCGCCCTACCCGGACGACCTGGACGACGACGGCCTCGACTGCGGAATGAGCCGTTTCGCGGTCCGCGAGGAAGCGCTGCGCGACCTGATCGCCTCCGAGCGCGGCCTCCCCCGGCCGCGGGCGGACCACCTGTTGGCCGCGGCCGAGGCGCGCGGCCTCACGGCGGCCGAGGTCCGGGAGGTGCTGGACGCCGCCGCCACGGCGGAGGGGTACGTACCGGCGGACCGGGAGGCGCTGCTGAGGTCCCTGGAGCTCGCGGCCCTGACGGCCCCCGATTCCGTGACCGCGACCCCGTCGGACCGCGCGGCCGATACCCGGTAGCCCCTCTGCGGGCCGACCGGCCAGGGCTCCCCGCCCCTCGGGACGGGGAGGTTCCGACCTGGACCGGAGCCCTCCGCTCGCGGGCCCTCGGCCTCCCGGAAGTCACCGGATCGGTGATCCGGCCTTCCTGTGCGGCGACCGGGAGCGATGGGCCACGGCGATACACAGGGTGCAGAAGGCGCAACCGCGCTTCGACGAGCCCGGCACGCTCTCCCGCGTGTCGAGCAACTCCCAGAACATGGACGACTGTCGGGGCAGCGTGGCCTCCGACGCCGAGACGCTGGTCTTCATGAGGTGTCCTCCCGACGATGGGCCGAATGGGTCCACCCAGCCTCACCGCGCACGGGATGTCCGGATGTCCTACGAACGGACGACCCCGCAGGGCCAACGCGAGCCGGCGGCCTCGGTCGCCCGCCCCTTCGTGAGGGGCAAGACTGGAGGGTGACTGTCGTACGCCCGGGAGGATCGATGAATGCGACGTTCTTGCACGACGCGAATCTGAGGCTCGAAGTCGATTCACCGGAATGGTCCGCGTTCACCGCTTCACACGGGATTCACGTCACCGGATATCACGGAGACATGAGTCCGCTGACCGAGCAGCTCGAAAAACACGCGGCGACCTTCTCGTACCTTCCTGTCCTCAATTATTTCCATCTGTGCGACGATCCCGCCTACACGCCGATCGCCAGCGCCCTCTACGCGGCGGACGGCACCACCGGAATCCCGAGCCTGCTCATCGTCCCCGCGGCCGGTGACGCCGGCACTGTCGGCGACCTTCGCGGCAAGCGGCTCGCGATAGCGCACCGCTTCTGCACGACGAGCTTCCTCGCACCGATGCTGGCGGTTCACGACCTGGGATTCCGGATCGACGACTTCTTCGGTGAACTCGTGATCACACCGCCCTACGAGGGCCAGGTGGAGGCGGTCGTGAGCGGCGCGGCGGACGCGACCTTCATCCAGGAGGACGTGTGGCTGAAAGACCCGGACAACGCGAAAAGCACCCGCGTGATCGCCCGGAGGGACCACCTTCCGACGCCCCTTTTCATCGCCGGTACGGAGGCTTCGCCCCAGCTGAGCTCGGCCGTCCTTCAATTCCTGCTGACCTACCGGCCACAGAGAAACGATTCCACTCTCTTCTCCGGATTCGCCCCCTACGATTCCTTGGCCGTCGAGGAGATCTTCCGCATCATCGAGGAAGCCGTCGCCCGCTGAACTCCACACCGCGGCGCCGGCCGCACAACGGCTCAGGATCGGGGAGCGAGCGGCTTGCGGATCGCCTGACGGATGTGATGGGTTCGGGATGCGGCTTCGTCCAGGCTGGGATTCTCGGGAAAGGCGACGACGGCGACGGTGTTGGAGTCGCCCCAGCCGCACACGGTCCTGGCGGGGTTGGGGGCGGAGACCACGCTCTGGCAGCGGATGTCGACGTCGGATCCCGGGACGCGGATCGTGCGCGCCGGATCGAGGACGCGCATGACGCCCGTCAGGGTCGATGCCTCGATCAACGAGTCACGCTTCATCCCGGTGAATTTGAAGCGCCCGGACACCGCGGTGACCTCCACCTTCACTTCGGAGCCCGGCGCCGCGCCGACGAGGAGGTATTCCGCGGTGAGGTACACCCCCTCCAGCTCGCCGAACCTTGACTTCTGCGGTACCCGGAGCGACCTGCCCTCCGGGTCCTTGACGTAGGCACCGTCGAGCAGGGCCTCGGGGAGCACCACCTCGTACGTGGCCTTCGGGAAGGTGAACGGGGCGTACGCGACCAGCCAGAGGGTCAGCGCGCCGATGCCGACGAGCGCCAGGCCCGAGCCCGTGAGGATCTTCGTACGGAGGTTCCTGCGGCTCGGTTCAGCGGCTCCGTCGGCTCCGTCGGTTGCCGCGGTTGCCGCGGTTGCCGCGGTTGCCGTCACGGTCAGCGCCCGGTTCGGGGGCGGGACCGTCGGCGGCACGTCCACGGCGGTCCGGGAGGCGGCGGGCACCGGCTCGCCACGAGGACCGGCCCGCCGGGGACCGGCCTCGGGCGAGGTGAGCAGGTCGAGGATCCGCTCGGGTGAGGGCCGCGCACCCGGGTCCTTCGCCAGGCAGTCGGCCACCACGGGGCGCAGTGCCGGGGGAAGGGCGCTGAGGTCGGCCGGTTCGTGCACGGCCCGGTACATGAGCATCATCGACGTCCCGTCCCCGAACGGGTCGCCTCCCGCGGCCGTGACGAGGACCGCCCCGAGGGCGAAGACGTCGGCGGCGGGTCCGACCTCCCGCCCCTGCGCCTGTTCGGGCGCGAGGAACCCCGGTGTTCCGAACGCGGCACCGGTGGAGGTCAGCCGCGTCGACTCCAGGGCCCGGGCGATCCCGAAGTCCAGCACGCGTGGACCGTCCTCGGCCATGATGATGTTGCCCGGCTTCAGGTCCCGGTGGACCAGCCCGCACGCGTGCACGGCCTGGAGCGCCTCCGCCAACGCCGCGCCCAACCGCCGCAGGCCCGTCTCGCCCATCGGCCCGCGCTCGGCGAGCAGGCGGGACAGGGTCGGTCCGGGTACGTAGGCCGTCGCGAGCCAGGGCGCCGGGGCTTCGGGATCGGCGTCGACCACCTGGGCCGTGTGGAATCCGCCGACCTTGCGCGCCGCGTCGACCTCGGCCCGGAACCGGGCGCGGAAGTGCGGATCGGCGGCCAACTCGGGCCGGGCCACCTTCACCGCCACCGGCCGACCGCCCCGGGAACGGGCCAGATACACCGTCCCCATCCCCCCGGCCCCGAGTTCGCCCTCCACGACGTACGCGCCCACGCGCACCGGCAACACCACGATCCCCGCGCCCCCTCGGGTCTCTCGACACCGTCAGTCCTTCGCGGATCAGTATGAACAACCGCCGGGACCTCGTCGCCGC
Source organism: Streptomyces sp. NPDC048606 (assembly GCF_040650855.1). Classification (NCBI taxonomy): domain Bacteria; kingdom Bacillati; phylum Actinomycetota; class Actinomycetes; order Kitasatosporales; family Streptomycetaceae; genus Streptomyces; species Streptomyces sp. NPDC048606. The sequence goes on from NZ_JBEZIB010000026.1 coordinate 22,379, forward strand.
CCGGCTGTCCGTGCTCGTGACCCGGAGCGCGCCGCTTGGCGGGGGTCGGGGTGGTCAGCGGGCGCTGCCGAGGTTACGGTCGGCCTCGGAGCCCTTGAGCATCAGGGTGGTCTCCTCGATGCGTCGGAAGCGGCCGTCGGGGGCGATGTCGGCGAACACGTAGACCTCCATGCTCACGGTCGTGCCGTCCTTCTTGGTGAGGTGGCAGGTGTGCCGGTCGGCGTACCGGTCGCCGTCGTGGAGCTCCTCGTGGACCTCGATCTCGCCGGCTGCGACGAGGGTCCGCAGATGGGCGATGTGGTCGAGGAACCGGGAACGGTCGGCCCACTCGCCGTCGGTGCGCTGGCGGTAGTCGGGGGTGAAGTGCCGGTCGGCGGCTTCGGTGAGGGTGATCTCGTCGTTGAGGAGCAGGTCGGTGAGGGCGGCCTTGATGCCGGTGCGGGTCATGTGAGGTCCTTCGGGTGGATGCGGCTGCGGATGCGGTCCGGTGGGGCGGTGGTCAGGCGCGGGTGTCGGTGAGGGTGAGGGTGTCGTCGAGCCAGTCGTAGACGCGGGCGATGGACAGGCGCATGGCGCCGGGGTGGCAGTGGGCGCCGGCGCCTTCCTCGGCGGTGAAGAGCATGAGCGTCTTGGGGCAGGTGAGGTGGTCGTAGAGCTGCTCGGGCTGGCCCTGGAAGAACATGTCCTCCTCGGCGTCGCAGACGAGGGTGGGGCACTGGATCCGTTCGGCGATGCCGTCGGCGAGGGTGTAGTCGAGGTAGGAGGCGTTGAAGGCGCGGGGGGTGTCGACGCCCATGACGTACATGCCGTGGTGGAGGGCCCAGCGGGCGACGGGGTCCTCGGTCATGATCCGGTCCAGGGCGGCGTCGAGTTCCGGGGCGGCGTCCGCGCGCAGGAGGCGTTCGGCCTCCTGCCGACCGCCGGGGATGTTGCGTACGGATATCTGGCCGAGGTCGTACAGCCCGTCGACGGCTATCAGCGCGGCCGGCCGGTGGTCGAAGGCGACGGCCCGGGGGGCGAGCACTCCGCCCATGCTGAGGCCCAGCAGTCCGATGCGGCCGTTGTCGACCTCCGGGAGGGTCTCGGCGAAGTCGATCACCGGGGTGATGACGTTCTCCCAGTCGGGGCGGAAGACCAGGCCCTGGTGGTGGCGCGGCCCGGGCATTCCGGGGCCGTCGAAGACCAGCACGGTGTAGCCGCGCTCGACGCCGGCCAACGCGCCGAAGAAGTGCATCTCCTCCGCGGTGCCGTCGAATCCGTTGTGCATGATCAGCGTCGGTCGGGGGGTGCCCGAGTCGTCGACCCGGTAGAGGTAGCCGGGCAGCGTGGTGTCCTCGTAGGGGATCCGGACCGGCTCGATGAGGGGGCTGGTGTAGAGGGCGGCGGCGGCCTGGAAGCACTCCACGGAACGGTCGTAGGCGTGGTCGTGGCGCGGGTCGCAGTCCTTGCCGTGCAGGAAGAACTCCGACGACCGGTAGTAGTTCGAGGCCCGCAGGAAGCCGTCGCGGGCGCTGACGCGGTGGCCGGCCGCCAGCGCCTTTTCCGCCTCCGACGAGACCCGCTCGGCGGTGGCGAACCATTCGGTGTACCAGCTGTCGTAGTCGCCCTCGGTGATCCGCTCGCCGGTGGAGACGACCTCGCCGAAGTCGGCGCCGCCGTAGGCGATGTGGCTCAGCGAGCGCAGGGTCTCGTACCAGAACTGGGCGTTGTTCGGGAACAGCAGCGGCTTCACGGCAGTCTCCTCCGACCGGGTCCACAAGCACAGATTTGTGCTTACGAGATGGACCATAGACCCTCGCCGACTCGGAAGCAAATATTTGTGCTTACGATGGGGGTGTGACTGAGAAACAACCCGCCTCACGCATCCGCAGGAGCCCCGAGCAGGTCCGCACGGCCGTCCACCAGGCGGTCATCGACCTCCTCTCGGACCCCGAGGGCGAAGGCCTCACCATCCCCGCGATCGCGGGGCGCGCCGGCGTCAACCACACCAGCGTCTACCGGCGCTGGGGCAGCCTGGAGGCACTGCTGGCCGACACGGTCACCACCCGCCTCGAACGCGATTCGCCGCTGGACGACACCGGCAGCCTGCGCGGTGACCTCATCTCCTGGGCCGAGGGCAGCGTCGCGAGCATGGGCACGCCCGAGGGCCGCGCACTGGTGCGCGCCGTCGTCCTGTCCATGCCGAACAGCGCGCAGGCCCAGGACGAGCGCGGCCTGCATTTCCGGCGCCGCATGCGGTCCATCGAGCAGATCCGGGAGCGGGCCGAGGCCCGGGGCGAGGAGGCGCCGCCGGTGGAGCAGATCCTCGACCAGTTGATCGCGCCGTTCTACATCCGGGCGATCTTCGGCATCGACGTGCCGACGACCGGCTACCCGGAGCTCCTCGTCGACCGACTCCTCGGCGGCGTGCGGGGGCCGGATCCGGCCTGAGGGCCGTGCGGCCGGGGCGCGCCGGCCCTCCCGTCCCGTCACGACGCCGACTCCGGCACCCGGCGGCCGGCGGCCGGATCTCCACCCGCTTCTCCACCCCCGGGTCCAGGTGCGGCGGGCGGCGTCGCAGCAGTCTGGAGGGCATGACAACAACCGAGTGGATCACCGACATCGCCCTCCTCCTGGTCGTCTTCCGGCAGCTGCGGGAAGGACGCCTCGACCGCAGGACGTTCCTGCTGCCGCTGGGGATCGTGGCCTTCGTGGCGTACTCGTACCTGGACTCCGTCCCCACCGCCGGCAACGACCTCGTGCTGATCGCGACCCTGACGGCCGTGGGCGCCGCCCTGGGCGTCGCGGGAGGCCTGTACACCCGCATCCGCGCCCTCGACGGGGACCTCCTCATCAAGGCGGGTGCCGTGTCGGCGATCCTGTGGATCGTGGGCATGGGAGCGCGGATGGGGTTCCAGACGTGGGTGCAGCACGGCGGCGGCGCCGACGACGTCGCCCGGTTCAGCCTCGCCCACCACATCACCGGCGAGCAGGCATGGGTGACGGCCTTCGTCCTGATGGCCCTCACCGAGGTCGTCACCCGAGTGGCCACCATCTTCGTCCGCAGCCGGACGGTACGGGCGGCCACCGCCGTGCCCGTGCTCGGTGGGGCGGCCTGACCGTGCCGTATCTTCGGCGTGTGCCCGCAGAACACAGCGCTCCGCTCCCCGGCGACGACACCGGCCGGGGTGCGGGCGCACGCCCCGTTCCCGGGCACGACCCGCGCGTGCAGTGGGTGGCCTCCCTCGCGGTCGTCGTCGTGGGAGCCCTGACGATCCGGCCCATGGGCACCGAGGGCCGGGGTCTGGTGGTGGCCCTCCTCTTCGTGGTCAACTCCCTGGCGCTGCTGGCCCGCCGCCTTCCCGAGCACAGGGTCTCCCCGCGCCTCGCCCTCGTCTGGCTCACGCTCGGGGTGATCGCGGCGGCCGCACTGATCGGCCTGAGCAGCAGCGGAACGGGCTACCTCTTCGCCTTCTTCCTCTCCGGTCACATCGGATACCGGCTGGCGACCCGGCCCGCCCTCGCCCTCGCCGGGTTCTGCAGCCTGCTCTGCGGCGCGGTGCTGTTCCTGCGCCTCGGTCCGGGGCACGAGCTGCTGCCGTGGATGTTCGGCCTCGCCACCGGCGCCCCGGTCGTGATCGGCATCGTCAACCGCAGCCGCCGCCAGGCGGTACGGGCGGCGATCGACGCGGCCGAGTCGGCCGAACGCGCCGCCCGGGCCGAGGCGCGCACCGCCGTCCTGACCGAACGCGGCCGGATCGCCCGGGACGTGCACGACGTCCTGGCCCACTCCCTCGCCGGGATCAACATGCAGTTGGAACTGGCGGACGCGCTGATCGAGACGGGCGATCTCGACAAGGTCCGCGAGGCCCACGCCAAGGCGCACCGCCTGGTCAAGGAGAGCCTGAAGCAGGCGCAGTGGACGGTGCACGCCCTGCGCGAGGACGCGCTGCCGCTGCGCGAGACGCTGACCGCGATGCTGGCGTCCTCCGGGCACCACGACGCCCTCGCCCTCACCGTCACCGGCGACGAGCACGAGGTGCCCGCCCGGACCGTCCAGGACCTGCTGAGGATCGCCCAGGAGGCGCTGACCAACGCGGCACGGCACGCCCCGGGGGGAACCGTCGACATGGAGCTGGCGTTCACCCCGGAGTCGACCGCGCTGAGGATCCGCAACCGACCCGCCACCCGGCGGGCGGCCCCGGGCGCGGGCGCGGGCAGCGGGATGGGACTGATCGGCATGCGCGAACGCGTCGCCCTGCTGGGCGGAACCCTGACCGCGGGCCCGGTCACCGAAGGCCCGCACCAGGGCGACTGGCAAGTGGAGGCAGTGATCCCGCGATGACCGGACAAGCAGCGCATCAGCAGGAGTTGAGGGTGGTCGTCGCCGACGACCAGGCCGCCGTCCGCGAGCCCCTCGCCGCGGTCCTCGCCCTGTCCGAGGGCATCGAGGTCGTCGCGGCCGCCGCGAACGGCGCCGAGGTACTGACGGCCGTCGCCGCCGGCCCGGTGGACGTCGTGCTGATGGACCTGAGGATGCCCGTCATGGACGGCATCGAGGCCACCCGCCGCCTGACCGAGGAGCATCCGGAGGTCGCGGTGGTCGTCCTGACCACCTTCGCCGACGACGACTCGATCCTGGGCGCCCTGGGCGCGGGGGCCCGCGGATACCTGACCAAGAACGCCGGACGCCAGGACATCACCCGGGCGATCCGGGCGGCGGCCGCCGGCCAGTCCGTACTCGACCGCGAGGTACAGGACCGTCTGCTCGCCACCGTCAGGGTCAAGGCGCCCGCCCCGGACCGCGCGCTGCCCGAGGACCTCACCCCGCGCGAGCGCGAGGTGCTGGCCCTGATCGGCCAGGGCCTGCCCAACCGGGGCATCGCCGAGCGGCTGTTCATCAGCGAGGCCACCGTCAAGACGCACATCAACAACCTGTTCGCCAAGGCCGGGATCCGCGACCGTCCGGACGCCGTCCGCCGCGCCATCGCCTCGGGCCTCGCCTGAACCGGGGCCCATCCGGCCCGGGGTGGCGCCGGGTCGGACCGGTGCGGGTGCGGTCGCCCCGCTTGGCGGCGGGCATCGCGGGTAGGCGGGGGTCCTGTCCATCACGCGGTCCGGCTTCCGCGCCGGCTCCGACGATCGGGGTGAGTCATGGTGAGGTTCGCACGTACGGCGGTTCCCGCGCTGCTGTCGGTGGCGGTGGGTGCCGCGCTGGTGTCCGCCGTCCCGGCGGCGGCGGCTCCGGGGGCGGTGGTTCCGGGGGCGGCAGGGGCGCCCACCTGCGCCGCCGAGGACCTGGGCGTGTCCGTCGGGACACCGGACGTCGGCGCGGGCCAGCTCTACGTACCGCTCGTCTTCACCAACGTCGGCGGCGGCCCGTGCACCCTCCTCGGGTATCCGGGCGTCAGTGTCCTGGACGCCGACCTGCGACGGATCGGCAACCCGGCCGAGCGGGACGGCCGGACGGCGGAGCCCGTACGCCTCGCCCCCGGGGCCCGCGCGACGGCCGTCCTGCACACCACGAACGGCCCCATCGGCGGCCCCTGCCTGCCCGAGGGCACGCACCTGTCGGTCTACGCGCCCGCTTCGACGGAGGCGACCGTCGTCGACGCCGCCTTCCGGATCTGCTCGAACCGCTTCACGGTCGGCCCGGTCACTGCCTGAGCACGGATCCCTTGGAGGCGGTTCTCCGCCGGCGGAGCCGCCGTCCTACGAATCCGACGGTGCGGCCGAAGCTGGAAGGTCGAGAACACGGGCAAGGGCGGCTGCGACGGGCCGGAAGTGGCTGGACAGGTGTCCGGAGGCCCATTCGGCTGCCAGTGCGAGGAAGTCGACCAGGTCGCGCTCGACCCCGGCGAGCAGGTGGCGAAGCTCGGCGACGGACAGTTCGATCACCGGACTGCGGCGTTGCTCGGCGTTGACAGTGAGCCGGACCGTGTCGCCGAAGCGCTCCGCCAGCGGTGACACGGGGTCGTGACCGAAGCCGAGCGGGCTGCCGTCGTTGACGAGCCGGTGCCAGTCACGCCAGTCCTCCAGTCCGTCGCAGCAGCCCGGCAGAAAAGAGACGCCTGTGGAATGGTCGGTGACCCAAAGACCGCCGGCCGCGAAGAGGCAGTCGAAGGTCATCAGTCCGTGGAGGAACGAGCCGAGTGCGTCGGCCGGACGAGGCGGGCGGTCGCCGTCGGGGTCGATGTCGTTGCAACCCGCGATGCGCATCACCGCCGTCCCGACCTCAGCGGGTGAGAGCTCACCGCTGAGGGGCAGGAAGCCGAACGGCTGGATCTCGGCGACGGGCCAGAGGTCGAAACCGTCAGAGGCGTAGATCTCCAGGACGGGATGCATCACGATCACTCGGCGGAGTGTGCCGCATCCCCGCCCGGAGCGCCTCCTGATTACGCCGCCCCCTTGTCTCCCCCAAGACGCTGACTACGTCGGCGGCTCTGTCTCTGATCTTGTGACGGGTGCGGCTCCTCCGGTTTGCAAGCATGACACCGTGCCGTCGGCAGACCGAGGGGGAGCAACATGACCGACTTGCCTCAATGGCTTCAGGCGTGGTTCGTGGAGAACGAACCTGGATACCGGGGCAGAGGCATCCGGCTCGTGCTGTGGCTCAAACCGATTGATGCGCTTCCCGACAGGCCTGGACGCAAGAGGATGGCCGACGCGAGGGTGACCGCCGAGGCAGGGGATCGCTGGGCCGACTGTGCCGTCCATGAGCAGGGCTGGGCCAGAGTTCTGGCCATGGGAAAGGAGAGTGGCCCGGTCTGGCAAGCGGACCTTCGCCCGAGTGGCCGAGGGGATGTCGATGCTGCTCTCGGGCAGATGCCGGCTTGGGTCGAATCGGCATCCGAGGTACCGCACTGGGCGGAGATCTGAGCGAGTGGCACCGCGCCACAGAGGCCGTTCGGTGATGCCGTCCTGAGCGGATACGGATGTACGCCGACACGGGGTGACGCGTCGGGTCCGTCGGCGGCCCGGGGGGACGGACCGGCCGATTGACCCGCAGGCGGTGCGACGGGGGCCGTCGCGGGGGCTCGAAGGCCCGCGTACCCCTAAAGAGCTACGCCGCAGGTTGGCTCCTGCGGGGGACGCGGATGACAGGGACTCGAAGCGAATCTTGTGACGCACGCTCCGGACACACCGTCATCACGGACGGCCCGCTCTCCATACGCCCAAGGAACCGACCATGTCCCTCGCCACGCCCCCGACACCTGCTCCGCAGGCCACGCCCGTCCGCATCATCGGGAAGTCGCTGCTGGTCGTTGTCGCCCTGAGCGCCTCGATCATCGCCTTCCTGACAGCCACGATCATGCTGGGCGCGTACTTTCCGGCCGTTCCCAAGGCGGGCGTCATCGGCCCGGTCATCGGCGGCCAGTATCCCTTCCACGTGGCGCTCCTGGCCGGCATAGGCGCGGCCCTGGGTTGCCTCGTATGGCGGCGTGGCCCGGCGCGCTGGGGGCGGGCCCTGACAGCGGTGACCGCTCTGTCGGCCATCGCCGCTCTGGTCATCGGCGCCGTTCAGTTCGCCGCCGCGCGCGACGCCGGCACGAGGGTCTCGTTCGGCCAGGTCTTCAGCGGCCTCGGCCCCCGCGAGGACGCCGCCCCGGACACGACCCAGGTCTATGCCACCCGGGACGGCGAGCGGCTCGAGGCGGACGTGTACCGGGCGAAGGTGAGCCCCGGTGGCAAGGCGCCCGCCGTCGTGCTCGCCCATGCCGGAGGCTTCCACACCTTCGACAAGAGCGACCTGCGCGGCACCGGCCGGTGGCTGGCGGACCACGGTGTGACGGTCCTGGCCGTCGACTACACCCTGGCGACACCCGCACGCCCCACCTGGGACCAAGCCCCGCACGACCTGATGGCAGCCCTGGGCTGGGCGCAGGAGCACGCCGATCGCTACGGCATCGATCCCTCCCGCATATCACTGGGCGGTATGTCGGCCGGCGGCACGCTCGCCATGAACACGGCCTACCGCCTCCAGAACGGCACCTTGCGGGCCACCGACGGCCCCACTCCCAGGCCCCCGCACTCGGTTGTCGGCTTCTATCCCGGAACCGATGTCAGGGGCATGTGGGAGCAGGACGTCGCCGGTACCCGTGAGGCCGCGGAACTCTTCACCGGCGGCACTCCCGACGACCACCCCGAGCGCTACCGAGAGGTCTCCCCCACCACCGACCTCCGCGAGGGGCTCCAGCGCACGCTGCTCGTCGTGGGAGACCGCGACCGAAGTGCCCGTCCGGGGACCGTCAAGGGCTTCGGCGCCTCGCTGCGCGACAAGGGTGTGGACGTCACGGTCAAGGAGCTCCCCTTCGCCGAGCACGCCTTCGATGACGTCTACGGCAGCCTCACCTCCCAGACGAGTCGTCAGATCCTCCTCGACTTCCTCCGTACGAGCGCGTCGCGCTGATCGCACTCAACCCGGGTGGGGATGCGGTGCGGGAGCTCACACCGGTTCGACGGGGAGCCACAGTTCGCAGGTCGCGGTGGTGAAGTCGGGCGCGCGGTCGAGGGTGGCGACGATGGAGGGACCCTGACGCAACCTCCACGGGTTGGAGGGGAACCAGTCGGTTGCGGTCGCCGCCCAGGTCGTCTGCAGGGCCTGCGGATGCGGCCCGCTGGTGCGGAAGACGGCCCAGGTGCCGTCCGGTACCTCGATCGCGTCGAGGTCTGCCGGGAGCGGTGTGGCCCGGTCCATTGCGACTCCGTGGAGGTAGGTCAGTTCGCTGCCCTCCGTCGCGTCCGGGTCGAGCCCGTCGCTCACCTGGAGCAGGCCCGCGGGGTCGGTGTCGCCGAGGGCCTTGAGCCTGAGGTGCTCCTCCGGGGGCAGTGCGGCGATGTGCGCCTGGATGTGCGGGTTGACGCCCTGGTGGATGAGGGGGACCCGGGTGGCATGCCCGACCAGGCGGAACGCGGGTCGGACGACGAGGCGGGTTTCCATGGGGATGCTTCCTTCGACGGTCAGGCGGAACCTGAGTTGGGGTTGTGTGCGCAGGGGGCCTCCGTCGCGGCGCACGTCGCCGGGGCCGGCGCCGTGGACGGCCCGGAACGCGCGGGCGAAGGCCTCGTTCGAGCCGTATCCGTGCCGCACCGCGATGCTCAGCAGATCAGCCTCGCCCCGAATGACGTCGGCGGCCGCGACGGTCATGCGGCGGCGCCTCACGTACTCCGACAACGGCATGCCGGCCAGCGAGGAGAACATCCGGCGCAGGTGGTACTCGGTCGTGCCGAGCGTCCCCGCCAGGGCGCGGACGTCGAGATCCTCCGCGAGATATTCCTCGACGAGTTCGACGAGCTGGTTCAGTGCCGAGATCACAAGGCCTCCCTTTCGAACCCAACCTTGGCAGCGGCTCCCCGGCCCGCGCCCGATCGATGCGAACCGATCCGATCGTGCCCCCGTGCGTCGAGGACGGCTCGTCGGCACACGACGACGCTCGCCCGCGGCCTCCGCGGCCTCCGTGTGAGGGATACGGGCGACCGCTCACCCCGCGCCGACGGGCTCGGGGTGGGTCATGATCCGGATCGGGGCAGCGACGGTGGGGTCCAGGCGTGGTGGCGCAGGATCATGCGCATGGTGGCGCCCGGTGGCGTCATCCGCATCGCCGCGTTGCGCAGGGCGACGGCCAACGGGTGGGACAGTCGGTGGCCCATGGTCCCGGCCTGCCGGGCGGCCCGCGCCACGGCCTGGCCGCGCGGCCGACGCACGGCGTCGTAGCGGGCCAGTGCGGCCTCGACGGTGGACTCCGCACCGAGGGCGGCGGCCAGGGTGACCGCGTCCTCCAGTGCTTGGCAGGCCCCCTGTCCGAGGTTGGGGGTCATCGCGTGCGCCGCGTCGCCGAGCAGGACGATCCGGCCGACCGCGTAGGAGGGCAGCGGCGTGCGGAGTTCGTTCACGTCGTGGTGCAGCACGCTCTCGGCCCGAGTCGCATCGAGCAGTGCGGGGATCGGCTCGTGCCAGGTACGGAAGCGTCGCCGCAGTTCGGTCAGCGGATCGTCGAACCGCGTCCCGGCGGGGAGGCTGAGGACCGCGTGCCATTCGGCCCGTCCGTCGAGGAACGCGATGTGACCGAACTCCGTGCCCCTGCCCCAGGTCAGCTCGAAGTCCGTGCGCAGATCGGCCGCGTGCTCGGTGATGGCGCGCAGCACCGTCGAGCCGCTGTAGGTCGGTCCGGGGTGGTCGGGGAAGAGTCGGCCGCGTATCTCGCTGCCGATGCCGTCGGCCGCCACGACCAGATCGGCTTCCAGGGTCGTGGCGCCGTGGCCGACGCGCACGGTCCGCGGGCCCGCTCGTTCGACCGCGCGGGCCCGGGCGCCGACCGTCAAGGCGCCGGCGGGCAAGGCCTCGCGCAGCAATCGGTGCAGGGTGGAACGCGGGATGCCCACGATGGGGGTGCCCACGGCCTTCTCCAGTGCCCTCCCGTCCATGCGGGCCAGCCGGCCGCCGCGGGGTGTGCGGGTGCCGCCGCTGTACTGGCCTCGTGCGGCCTCCCGGACGGCCCGGCCGACGCCGAGTTCGTCCAGTGCCCTCAGGCCGTTGGCGGCCAGGGAGATTCCCGCGCCCGAGTCTTCGAGCGTGGCCGCGCGCTCCAGCACCTTCACCTCCCATCCGATGCGGTGCAGGCCGATCGCGGCGGCCAGACCGCCGATGCCTCCTCCGACCACCACGGCCGTGTTCCCCATGCCGAAGCCCCCTCTTTCTACACCTGTAGAAGATGACTCTAGCCCGAGTCTCTACGGGTGTAGAAAGGGGTCATGGCTTCGGATCGACGCACCCTTCTCGCGGACGCGGCTCTCGACGTCCTCGCCGACGACGGAATGCGCGGCCTGACTCACCGCGCCGTCGACCGCAGGGCGGCGATGCCGGCCGGCACCACCTCGGCCTACTTCCGCACCCGCGCCGCGCTGCTGACCGCGCTCGCGAGCCGCCTGGTCCAACTCGACCAGGCGGAACTCCAGGCGGCGGCCGAAGGGCTCGCTCCCCTGCGCACCCCCGCAGACCTGGTGGACGGCGTGTTGGCGCTCACCCGGCGGCGCCTCACCGGCGCGGGACGCCGCCGCTCGCTGGCTCGCCACGCCTGTGCCATCGAGAGCGTCCGTGACGAGGAACTGCGGGAGATCCTCGTACCCCGCGAGAACGCCGGCCGCGAGGCCGTCCGGCGGTTCCTCACCGAGCGCCGCGTCGCTGACGTGGAGAACCGCACTCACACCCTGCTGACCTGCATCGACGGGCTGATCTTCGACGGGCTGGTGAACGGCGGCGCGGTACGGCGCGAGGCCGTCGAAGGACTGGTCGCCGCCGCTCTGCGCCGGGGAGTCGGCGACCCGACGTAAGGTGACATCTCCGTGTCGCGAACCCGCGCCGGGACCAAGGAGGCACGGTGCTCGCCCACTCGTCGGCGCTGGCGGCCGGAAGACGGCATTCGGTCGGGCGGCGCGAGGACGGAACCGTTCTCGCCGTGGGTCACGGGGCCGCCGGTGAATGCCGTGTCGAGGACTGGGAGGACGTGGTCGCGGTGGCGGCCGGCAACGTCCACACCGCGAGGAACACGGGCAGCTCCCATACCGTGGGGCTGCGGTCCGACGGCACGGTCCTGGCGACGGGGTGGAACGGCGACGGGCAGTGCGACGTGGCCGGATGGCGGGACGTCACGGCCGTGGCGGCGGGCTGGCGGCGCACGCTCGGGCTGCTCGCGAACGGCCGCGTGGCGGCGGTCGGCCGGAGCGCTGAGGGGGCGTGTGACCTGCGGTCCTGGCGCGAGATGGTCGCCCTCTCGTGCGGTGACTGGCACTCGGTCGGTGTCCGGGCGGACGGTCGCGCCCTGGCCGTGGGGAACGACCGTCGCGGCCAGTGCGCGGTCGAGGGGTGGCGCGGCCTGGTCTCCGTCTCGGCCGGGTACCTCCACACCGTCGGCCTCGGGGCCGACGGGCGGGCCGTCGCGACCGGGGACCGGAGCACCGGAGCGTGCGCGGTCGAGGAGTGGGAGGACGTGGTGGCGCTCGACGCGGGCAGCCACCACTCCGTCGGGGTCACCGCGACCGGGCGCGTCCTCGCTGCGGGGGACAACGGGCACCGACAGTGCGAGGTCGGCCACTGGCGCGACATCGTCGCCGTGGCGGCCGGTTCGACGCACACCCTCGGCCTGCGCGCCGACGGCACGGTCGTGGCCACCGGGAACGACGCCCAGGGGCAGTGCGAGGTCGGCGGCTGGTCCGCGGTCCACGCGCCCGAGCGGTGAGGAGGCCGCCGCCGGGGCGTGTGGCAGGATCATGGACATGACGGATGCGAGGGCGCGGCGCGTCGCCGTGAAGCACGTCGCCACGGTGCGGGCCGCCAGGGGCATGATCCACGCCATGGACGACGACCGGCTCCTCCTGGACCGGGTACGGAGCCTGGAGGTCCACCGGCGCGACACCTTCTTCTCCCTGGGCGCCGTGCGTCCCCTGTCGCGGGTGGAACTGCCGTCGGTGACGCGGGGCACGGTCACGCCCGACGGTGGTTTCGTGCTGTGCGGGGAGTTCCGCGTGTGGTGCCTGGCCCCGGACGGCGCCGCCCGGTGGGAACTGTCCGAGGGGATCTGGCCCGACGGCGTCCGCGGCGACCGGGTTCGGGGCGGCGTGACGGTGAGTCCGGACGGGTCGCTGGCGGCCGTGGTGAAGTCGACGCTCGTCACCGATCCCTCCCTGCCCGCCGCGCGGGTCGGCGACGGTCCCGAGGGGCCCCGGTACGGGCCGGACGTCCTGCTGTTGCTCGACACCGCGACCGGCGAGGTGGTCGGCCGGCAGGCGTTGGACGTCCCGGCACTGCTCACCGCCGGTCACGTGTGGCATCCGGACGGGTCCCGGATCGCCGTGTCCTGCTGGGACTTCTGGGACAGCTGGATCACCTACTGGATGGCACTCGACGGCGACGGCCCGCGGATGCTCGGCCGGACGACGATGGAGGAGGCCACCGGTTTCCTCCCGGGGTCGGGCCGACTGCTCACCGTGCGGCGGGCCGAGGGCTTCGGCGGGGTGCCGGAGGCCGACGAGCTGGCGGCGTACGACACCGAGACGTCCGCGCGCGTGGCGGCGTACGACCTCGGGGACCTGCTCGCCGACCGGGGGAACCCGAGCCTGACGCATCCGTACCCGCTGGACGCCGAGCGGTTCATCCTGAGCATCGGCCCGCGCGCCGGCGACGCGGGCGGGCGCGGCACGCACTGGCTGTGCGACGCGGACACCCTCCGTCCGCACGGCCGTCTCGACTACCCGGAGCACGCGGGCGCCGGCCACACGGTGACCCCCCTCGACGACGGCACCTGGCTCACCCGGCGCGGCAGACGGGTCGACCGCTGGGCCCTGGCCTGAGCCCGACCCGCCGCTACCGCGAGGGGGTGCCGCGTCGGGCCGCCCTACGGGGTCTGCGGGCCGGGTGGTCCGGATCCTCCTCGGCCGTCGGCAGGGCGGCGTGCCCCTCCGAGTGGTCGTTCACCCATCCGCACAGCGGGCAGGCGTATCTGCCGTTCAACCCGGCGATCAGCGTTCCGCACTGCCTGCATTCCGTCTCGGTGATCTCCAGCGCGGACAGAGGAGGTTCCTCGCCGCCGGGCGGGCTCGCCGGTTCCCATCGCGTCATGGGCCCACGCTAGCGCCCCGGCCCGCGGCCGCGCCCAGGGGTCGTGCCCACGCGGTTCACGCTCCCACGTACACGAAGGCGGACCAGCACTCCGGCGACGCGAAGGGCCGTCCCCTCCCCCACAGGCTCAGCGCACGGCGCGAGAGCCCCGGTGGAGCGGCCAGGAGCGCGGGGAACGCGGCCGCCAGCTCGGCGTTGGTGGCGTCCCGCAGCCATCGCTGGGCGCGGCGCAACGCGGCGGCGGGCGGCAGGCCCTCCGTGCGCCATTCCCGGTAGAAGCGGGCGACGAACAGGGCGGTCGCCTGGTCGCCGACGGCCCACAGGGCGGAGATCACGCCTGCCGCCCCCGCCTGGAGGAATCCCGCCGGCAGGCCGATGACCTCGTCGGGGGCGTCCAGCCCGACCAAGGCCGTCTCGCAGGCCGAGAGCACGACGAGGCGGGCGCGGAGGGGGGCGTCGAGCAGGTCCCCGACGGTGAGCCGGTCGTCGGCGAGGAGGATGCCGCTGCGGCGGGGCGCCTCGAAGTCGACCGCCCCGTGGCAGGCCAGGTGGATCACCTGGTGGTCGGCCAGGGCGGCGAGGACCGCTTCGCGGTTCCCCGTCGGGGGCGGAAGACGCAGGGCCGCGGGTGTGAAGTGGCCGATGATCTCGTCGATCTCGGCGCCGGTGAACCTCAGTCGGCGGTCGGGGTCCGGTTCCTGGTCTTCGACGGCGAGCAGCCGGTCCTGCCCGGTCGTCGACGCCAGGTGGTGCGCCGCGTTGTAGGCGGCGGCGCCCGGTGTGTAGGAGAACGTCGTCCGGTCCAGGGCGTGGTCGCCGCGGGGCAGGCGGGCGGCATGGACGGGGAGCAGGCCGAGTGCGCCGAGCGGGACCAGCACGCAGTGTTCGACGGGCCCGACGGCTTCCAGGAGCGGGGCGACGACCGCGGTGCCGAGCCAGTCCAGGGTGGTGGTCAACGCACGCTTCCAGGCCGCGGGTTCGCCGCGCCGTTCGTGGTGGGCCACCAGGAAGGCCGCCGTGCGGTCGTGCAGGGCCTTGGTGGTCAGGTCCGGCAGTTCGACGAAGCGGACGGCGGGCTTCGGTGCGTCGGTGGTGATCAGGGCGTAGCCCCCGCCGGGGGTGGCGGCCAGGTGGACGAGGGGTCCGCCGGCGGAGCGCGCCGCGCGGAAGGCCTCGCCGGCGCCGGTCGGCCGCAGGAAGTCCGAGGCGCCCGGTTGGGCGCGTACCAGGTCGACGGCGGTGCGGAGTTCGGCGCGGGCCGTGTCCATCTCCCGCGCGGGCGTCGAGGCCCGGTCCGGGTCCGGACCTCCGTCGGGCAGGACCGTCGGCCCGGCGGTCGGGCCGGCAGTCGGCCCGGCGGTCGGCCGGGCCAGGAGGGTGCGCACCCGTGCGGCGGCGCGGCGGTAGCGTTCGGCGGGTTCGTCGGGCACGGCGCCGAGATCGGCGCGGTCGAGGCGCAGGGCCTCCTGGAGGAGGACCGCACGGCCCTCCTCCAGGATCTCCACGGCCCGCTCCGGCCGCCCGGTGCGGGCCAGGGCGTAGGCGTGCAGCACGGGGAAGCCACCGCGCAGGCCGAGGAGGAACTCCCGGCTGCCCGGCAGGGCCTGGGCCTCGTACAGGTCGAGGAACCGCTCCCGGGCGGACTCGAAGATCGTCAGCGCGGTCGGCCAGTCCTCGTCCTGGACGGCCAGCCTGCCCAGTTCGGCTTCGAGCATGGCGGAGAGCAGCGGGGGCAGGTCGGGCAGCGCCCGCTGGTCGGCGAGGGTCGAACGGGCGTCCCATCGGGCGGAGGGGTCGGGGGTGGTGCGGTCTCGGTGTGCGTCGATCATGGCGCGGGCCAGCCGTGCCATCGGGGTGTCGAGCCCGTCGAGGAGTTCGCCGGCGAGGCGGATCCCCGTCGCGTCGGGCACGGAGGCGTGCACCAGGGCCGCGGACTCGCGCAGGTCCTGGGTGGGAAGGCCGGCCTCGTCCGCCAGGCGCAGGACGGCCGTGACCATCGAGCGGGAGCGTGCCAGATCGGCGTCGGCGCGCAGCAGTCGGTGGCGCTGGGTCAGCGCATGGGCCAGGGCGAACGCGGTGTGCGCGGTCTCGGAGGTCAGGGGGTCGTGCTCCGACGCGGTGGTCGCGGGTTCCTCGTCCTCGGTGAGGGTGTGTCCGGGTTCGAGAGCCGTACGCAGTCCGACGGGCAGGCACGCCTCCAGCAGTTCGACGGCGGCGGTGGCGTCCTCGGCGCTGCGGTTCTGGTCGGAGCGCAGGAGCAGCAGTTGCGCGAGCCTCTCGCGGGCGATGGCGGGGGCATCCGCCCGCGCGAGGTCGCCTTCGCCCAGGACGATCGCGCGTTCCAGGTCGACGTCGGCTCCGGAGTCCATGGCCCGTACGGACGCCAGGTCGCTCATGCGGCGCCTCAGCGCCTCCTCGAACCCGTCCAGCTCGGCCGGGTCCACTCCTTCGACGCCCCGGAGGCCGACGCCGGCCAGGAGTGCGCCTCGCAGTGCGGTGAGGGTGCCGTCGGCGAGCCGGCCGCGCCGGTCGCGGGGCGACACCGAGTCGTACCGGGACAGCACGACGGAGGCCACCTCGGGCAGCCGGAAGAAGGGGGTGGCGGGATCGTGGACCACCTCGTCCAGCAGGCGCGCGCCGCGCGGCGCGTCCGGCTCCGCGCCCCGGTCGCCTCCGGCGCGTCGTTCCAGCAGGGCGTCGGCGAGTTGGAGCCGGATCATCGCGGGTTCCGGCGGTCGGCGGCGGCGACGGATCCTCATGCGGTGCCCCCTTCGGCGGGCCGGTCGCGTTCGATCATCCACTTCAGCGCCGTGGCGGCGTCGGGCGGGTCGGCGGCACCCGGCGCGGTCACCTCGGCGAGGGTGGTCTCCAGGAGCTCGATCTGGCGATCCAGGTCCTCGGGGTCGCCCGTCAGCAGATGGCGTGTGCGCAGGGCGTAGGCGAGGTTGCCGCGCAGCCTGGGCAGTTCGCGGTTGATGTCCCGCTCGGGCGGGAGGGTCAACAGCTCCTCGAAGAGGGTGACCGCCTTGTCCAGGTGGTCCTTCACCGCGCGCTCCGCGTGTTCGGTGCCCTGCGGGTCGAGGTGCGCGTCGGCGGCCACGGCCTCTGCCCGGTCCACGAGGGCGTCGGCGAGGACGGCTCTGGTCTCGAAGCGGTGCTCGGGGGTGGTCTCTTCGAGGGCGAGCGCTTCCGTGGCCGCCCGGACGGCCCCGTCGAGGTCCTCGGTCCGGCCCCGGCGTTCGAACAGTTCGTGCTTCAGGTCGGCCATCGAGACCAGGCAGATGCTCCGGTTCACCGGCATCAGGACCGGGTCGACCAGCGCCACGACGTATGCCTCCTCGGCGGCGTCCAGGTCTCCGGGGTCCAGGGTCAGCTCGTAGCGGCGGGCCCGTACGGCGCCGAGGTCCACCAACGCCACGTTGCGGTAGGGCGGGGCTTCGGCGAGTGCGTCGAGCGAGGAGGTCAGCAGGGTTTCGGCCAGGTCGAGGTCCTCCACGGCCTCGGCCCCCGCCCGCAGGTAGCTGCGGTCACGCAGCAGGCGGGCGACGTCCAGCGCCGACCGGGCGGCGGTCATGCCGTGCCCCGCCCGCACGGACCGCTGATGGGCGCTGAGTCCCGCTTCGATCGCCCGGTCGAGCCACTCGGGGTCGCGGGTGTTGACGAAGAGGGCCGCGAAGGAGGCGCGCTTCCATCGTTCCCCCCAGCTGATCACGTGGTCGGCGGCGCTCAACGGCTCCTCCTGTGCGGGTGGTCCGACGGGTGGTCCGACGCGGTCAGGAAGCGGCTTCGGTGGTGAAGGTCGGGTCGGTCCCCGCCAGGCCGCGCACCAGGTAGGTCGTGAGTCTGGCGCCGGCGCGTCGCTCGTCGTCGGGGTCGGTCGGGACGGGCCACCGCAGCCGCCGGTAGAGCAGGTGCCGGTGCAGGTCCACGCCGGCTTCGAGGAGGTCGGCGTAGACGACGGCGCGGCCGGGGAGCCACCACCGGTGCGTCGCCAGGGCGAGCAGGAGACCGATGGGGATCGCCCACGGGTTCCAGTAGCCGAACGCGACGAAGCCCAGCCCCCAGATCACGGTGGCGACCGATCGGTCGAGCGCCGCCCGGGCCTCGGCCAGCGCCAGGCGGTCCTCTTCCGGCAGGCTCAGCCACAGGTGGGGCCAGAGCGCCACGACGTCCAGGCCGTACTTGTCCCGGGGGCGGGTCTCGGCGGTCCGCAGGACGTTGCCGACGCGGGTCGGCATGCGCAGTTCCTCCCGGCCCGGGTCGCGGTTGAGTCGGGCGTCCAACGCGGCGTAGCGGGCCCGTTGCGGCGCGCTGGCCCTGCCGTCGTGGACGGGACGGGCGAGTTCCTGGCGTTCCTCTTCCCACTTCTCCACCTGCGCGGTCCGCTTGGCGGTGCGGGCCGCGCGCAGGCGCTTGGGCCCGTATCCCTGCAACAGGCGCAGGACGGGCCGGGTCAGCAGGCGTACCAGGAGGGTGCTCGCGTACACGCCGATGAACACCATCGCGACGAGGACGATCACGGCGAGGACGGGCAGCTCCTGCACCAGGGCGGCGAGCCGTTTCAGTTCGCCGGGGCCGCCGTGCGCGGACAGCCAGGCGAGCCCTCCGCCGGTCCAGAACACCAGGCCCGGTCCGAGGGCGGTCATGCCACGGTCGACCAGATGGCCGACGACGGTCTCGCCGATGGTGTCGATCACGTGGTCACCAGTTCCAGCGGAACGCCGTGGGTGCGGCACTCGGGTACGGAATCGGAGAGGCGCATGCGGAACCAGACCTTGTCACCCGCGACCGGGCAGGCGTAGCGCTGTGCCTCGACACCGGTGCCGTCCCCGGCCGGTCGCTCGTATTCCCCCGCCCGCTCCGGCTCGTCCGGCGCGACCTCGGGCGGCAGCCGGTCGGGGTGTGCCAGCACGGCCGCCGCCCAGTCGAGCAGGGCCGGCTTGGCCGCGAGCAGGTCGGTGAGTTCCTCGTCGACGAGCTCCGGCTCCTGTCCGTCGGCGATCAGCCGGGCCAGGTCCGCGTCCAGGGCGGCCGCCTCGTCCTCGGTCACCGTCCCGGCCTCGACGAGGCGCGTCAGCGATCCCCTCAACAGGCTTGCGATCTCGACCAGTTCACCCGACTCACCGGACTCGCCGGGCTCACTCGACTCGCTCGCTGTGGTCTCTTCGGTCGACTCGCTCGGTTCGCTCGGTTCGCTCATGGTTCCCCCGTCTCGGAGACCTCGGCCGGGCGGCCTCGACGGATCCGGTACCGGCATATCGCCCGCACGTCCCCCGAACCCCGACCGACGGGCGGCCTCCCCCCTCGGAACGCCGCCGCGCAGGTGACCCTCTACCCGGCCGACAAGGCCGGCAATCGATGCCGGAGGGCCGGAAATACACCCATGCGAAAATATGGCCGCCCCGCCTGCCGGAACGACGCTAGAGCCCCCTGAGGGCCCCCATCGCCTCGCGTTCGACGCGCGCGAGTTCACGGAGACGGGAGCCGGCCTCGACGAGGGGGCCGACGTCCCCGGACGCGCCCGCCGCCTCGACGAGCGCGGCCACCTCGGTCCACAGGTTCGCGGCCTCGGCGTACAGGCGGTGGCCGGTGCGCAGGCGGTCGCTGTCGACCAGCTGGGCGCACTCGGCGAGGAAGTCCCGGTAGAGGTTGCGGAACAGGGCGCCGCCCGTACCCGCCCGCTCCATGAGCAGGGCGGTCCGTGACAGGTCCCGCCCCGGATCGTCGCTGCGCCGCAGCCACTTCGGCACCTGCTCGGCGGTCTTCTCGATGCCACGGTGGCCCAGGTTCGCGATGGGCGGGTTCAGGAAGGCCTCGGCGCAGTGCGCGATGGCGGGCAGGATCCGCTCGTGCGGCGACGCCACGGTGCCGGGAGCCGTGAGGGTGAAGGAGCGGTGCCTGGCCGTCATCGGACCGCGCTCGGCCCTGGCCCGGGCCAGGGACGCGAGGCCCGTCGTGACGGCTCCGCCCTGCTGCTCGGTGTCGACCAGGTAGGCGTCCCGCGCGTCGTAGCCGTACATCGCCACGACGTGCCCGCCGAAGTGCGTCCGGGTGTCGAAGTAGTCCAGGTGGTAACTGTCGAGCTGGAGGCCGACCGGTCGGCCGGCGTCGATGGGCGCGGTCACGTTGCGCCATGCCTTGCTCGGGGAGGAGGTCTCCGCGACGAGCAGTTCGAGCCCGAGCGCTGCGGCCAGGTTCCTGGTGAGCTCGAAGGGCTTGACCCGGCCTCCGAGGAAGGGGAAGTCCATCCCCTTGGCGTCCCAGTAGACGAAGGACAGTCCGGAGCCGAGGCCGAAGATCATGGGCTCGGAGAGGTCGATGCCCTCGTGGCGGAGCAGCACGCCGAGCGCGGTCGTCTCGCAGTGCAGTGCTCCGCGGGCGTCGACGCCCTCCACCATGGTCATGCCGCTCATTGTGCTCCCTCGCGCGCCCGCCGGGGCCGAGTCCCTTCGGGACACGGGATCGCGGTGCGCGAGCCGTCGTCTCGCGGCCGACCGTCGGGGGTGATGTGGTGCGGGCGGTGCTCAGTGGTGCCAGGGCAGTCGAACCGGCTCGGCCGGCACGCGGCCCGCCACGAGATCGGCGGTCAGTGCGGCCAGGCCGAGCGGGTGGACCGTCTCCTCGGTGGCCGAGAGATCGGCGAGGGGCCACCAGCGGTGACCGGCGTGGTACTTGCTCTCGTGCGCCTCCTGGCCGGTCACGTCGACCCGGTGGCCCGTGGCGCGCAGGTGGAAGAAGACGTCGCGGAAGACGCCGGCGGCCCATCCGAGGTCCGCGTATCCGGAGGTCTCCGCCACCACCGGGCCGAGTGCCTCCGGTGCCACGACCAGGCCCGTCTCCTCGCGCAACTCGCGCGCCGCCGCCCGGGCCAGGCTCTCCCCGGGTTCGACACCGCCTCCGGGCGTGGACCACCCGTGACCGGACGCGGGAGCGTCAGGGTCGACGTGGAACTTCAGCAACAGCAGCCGGTCCCGTTCGTCGAACAGCAGGACACGTGCGGATTCACGGCGGTGACTTCCTTGATCGGACACCTGGGCAGGATAACGGGGCGTGCCGGCCCGGCCCGAGGACGCCCGGCGTGCTCGGACTCGCCGTGCGGGCCGGCTCCCGGTGCGTACGGCCACTGTGGGGCCGTCAGAGGGCCTCCCGGTGTTCGGGGGCGTTGCGGGTCCTCACGCCGGTGACGACGAGCGTGAGTCCTACGGCGATGATGCCGAGGTAGGCGGCGGGCGGGAGGTCGACGATCTTGTGGATCCAGCCCCACTCCGTGCCGAAGAAGGTCCGCGAAACGAAGCTGACGAGCCCCTGGGCCCCTATGACGTAGCCGATGCTCTCGACGGTGTATCCGATGGTCTTTCGCACGGACCAAGCCTCTCGCGCCGGCGCCGCGTGATCGTCCTCCGCAAGACCGAACTCGCGGTAGTCCAAAGGATGCAGTCGTGTGCCGGCAGGCGGGGCGGGGGCGGTCAGAAGACGTCCGTGGTCCAGAGGTGGTACATCTCCTCCGCCGTGTCGAGGGCTTCCTGCGCCCCCTCGCGCCAGGCGCGTCGCGCGGAGTCCGCCGGCACGGCGTCCAGCGCGGCGTGGAGGTCGGCCGGCATCCACGCTCCGCCCCAGTCCCCGAGCTCGGACCGCGGCCCGTCGGCGCTCGGCGGCATCGGGGGGATGACGTGACCCTCGATCCTGAGGATCCTCAGGGCGATCTCGCGCTGGTGCCTCATCAGGTGCCTCGGGGAGCGGATCCCGAAGTGGTCCCGGAGGATGGCGTTCCCGCGCAGGTAGGCGTCCCACGCCACCTCGGCCGCGTCTTGGTCGCGCCAGTCGACGTCGGGGAGCTCCGTGGTGGGGCGCTCGGCCGACGGGACGGCGGGCGGCGCGCTCGCCGCCGACCGGGCTGATCCCACGACGGTGGAGCCGGGCGTCAGCGCCCGGTGTCCGCCGTCCTCGGACTCCGTCTCCACCCAGTCGGTGTGCAACGACTCGCCGGTCATTCCGTCCTCCCCTGCCCGTGCGCGGCCGGCGGTCGGACCGCCGTTCGTCGCCGCGTCGAAAACGTGTCGAAACGCGTTGAAACGTGTCGCCGGTGCCCGGGCCCGCTACTGCGGCGGGGTGCCGTCCCAGCGCCAGGTCGTGAGACGCGCGTGGCCCGGAAGTTCGCCGCGTCCGGTCGCCCACAGGAGGGTCGGCCAGGGATCCGTCGACGTCGGCGCGTGCGGGAAAAGCCGGGCGAGCGTCCGCGCGCACAGATCGGCCGGCGGGTTCCACGCGAGACCGAGCCCCTGCGCCAGGTCGTACGTGTGCACCAGGGTCTCCACGATCCCCATCGCGGCGAATCCCTCGGGGTCGGAGTTGCCGAAGACGTGGTGCGCGCGGGTACGGGCGGGCGTCGTGCGCACCATGGCGACGAGCAGCGCGCCGCTCGCCTCCAGGACCTGGAGGAGGCCGGCGGGACCGGCCGCTCGGTTCGCGTGGATGGCGTTCGCCGGGCCGCCGGGCCGCCGGGGCTCCCACACGAACGGCACGTCGCCGTCCAGGGGCGGTGACTTGGGGCCCAGTTGGGCGGCGTAGGCGAAGAGGTCGTCGCTGAGGTGCTCGACGGTTTCCCAGCAGTCCCATTCCAGCGAGCCGGCCTTGTCCTCCCATGCCGCCGGCGGCGCCTCGCGCAGGACCGCCACGGCGAGTCCCACGGCGAGGTCGAGGTCGTCCGCGGTGACGGGCGGTCGGGAGACGGCGCTATCGGTTGATCGGAGCATGGCAGGACCGTACCCCGAGAGGAGCGATCCGCCGTCGTCTTTTCGATCAGTGCGGCGAGAGGCGCGGGCATCGCTGCGCCTGCTGCCGCGTCAGTCGCCAGACCTGGTCCTCTCCGGTCTCGGCCGGGGCGAGGCGCTCGGCGGGGCGGCGCAGGTGCTCGGTGAACCCGAGGCGGGCCGGGACGGCTCCGCTCGCGTGGTTGGCCCGGTCGTGGACGACCTCGACGTGGTCGACGCCCGCGAGGCGGAAGGCCTGATCCACCAGGGCGCGCGCGGCGCGGGTGGCGACTCCGCGGCCGGTGGCGGCGGGGTGGAGCCAGTAGCCGATCTCACGTCCGTTGTCCGGGGCGCCCTCGCGCCGCAGGAGCCAACAGGGTCCGACGATCGCCCCGTTCAGCACGATCACGTAGGTGAACTCCTCACCGCGCGCCCAGCCCTCCGCACGCCGCGCGAGGAGCGCCGCGGTTCTGGCCGGGGTGTGCTCGGCGACCCAGGCCATCCACGGGCGCAGGTGCTCCAGCGACTCCTCGATGACCCGGAGGAGTTCGGGGAGGTCGCGCTCGACGTCGAAGCGGCGCAGCGTCATGTCGCCCAGGTCGATGACGGGGTGGGGAAGGTCCATGCCGGAAGGATCGTACGAGGTCACCGCGCCGGCAACGGAAATAGGGGCCCGACGGAAGCGGACGGAGGGCCGGGAGCGGTGAGCGGGGAGCCGGAAGCCGTGACCCGGGGGTCCGTTGTCGTAGCGGTGCCCTACGGTCGGGCGGCATGACGACGCTGATCACGTACGCCGGCCCGGGCGCACCGGGTGCCGCGGTCACCCGAATCGGCGGCCTGCCGCTGGCCCCGCCCGGGACGGCGTGGCCGACGTGTGCCGAATGCGGTGGCCCGCTGAGGTTCCTCGCACAGTTCCGCCTGGACGGGACCGGTTCGGTCCTGGCCGGGGGCGGCCGGCGGCGACGGCGGGCGTACGCGTACGTGCTGGCGTTGTTCGCCTGCCAGAACCGCCTCGGCGTGTGCCGGGACTGGAGCGCCGACTCCGGCGCCAACACCGCGCTGCTCCTGCCGGCGCGGGGGCTGCGCCGCCTCGCACGGCCCCGGGGCGGGACCGTCGGCGGCGAGGTCGACGTCGAGAAGCTGCTCCTCGGAGCGACCCACGCCGTCGAGCCGTACGAGGCCGCCGAGGCGGACTACGACGCCGCGTGCGCCGCGTGGGCGGCCCGGACCGGTCGGCCCCGCAACGACGTCCTGGGGCGGTTGGGCGGCCCGCCGGCCTGGCTCCAATGCGACCGGACCCCCGCGTGTCCGGACTGCGCCGAGCCGATGCGCTCGGTCGTCCAACTCCAGGAGGGGCCCGACCCCCTCACCGCCATGAACTTCGGCACGGGCCGCGCCTACGCGTTCGCGTGCGTCCCGTGTGGCGAGGCGGCCTTCCTCTGGCAGTGCTGACGTCCCACCGCCGGACCCCGTACGGCGGCCCGCAGCGGTCCGCGCTCAGCCCCGGCGCGGAACGCCCTCGACCCTCCCGTCCGCCGTGCGGACCCTGACGCGGCCCTCGTCGTACTCCATCGTCACCATGGCGCCGGAGGGCACGACCTGCACCCGGACGCCCGGGCACTCGTCCGTGATCCGACGCACCGCCTCGTCCACGACCGCACCGTCCAACTCGGGCCACTCGCGCTTCTCGAACTCGTCCATCGGGCTCCCCGGGAAAGGCATCGGCAACGGCAGTACGGACACCAGGCTACGGGGCGACGTGACGCGGATCACGGGCGGGGCCGGCCCGCTCCTGTCACGTTCGGGGCGTCCCGGCTGTCCCCTGTTCGTACCCCATTCCAGGAGGAAGACGATGAGAGTCCTGCTCGCCGGCGCCACCGGTGCCATCGGCCGACCGCTGACCCGGGCGCTGCTCGACGGCGGGCACCAGGTGCTGGCTCTCGCCCGCGGCGACGGGTCCGCGGCGATCGTGCGCGGGCTCGGCGCCGAGCCCGTCCGGGCGGACGCGCTCGATCGGGACGGTCTGCTGCGCGCCCTTGACGGTGTCTCGGCCGACGCGGTGATCCACCAGTTGACCGCGCTCAAGTCGCCCAAGCGCAAGCTGACCGCGGACGATCCGAGCAACGTGCTGCGCGAACGCGGCACCACGAACCTGCTGGAGGCGGCGGACGCGGTCGGCGCCGCCCGCTTCCTCACGCAGTCCCTCGTGCTCGGCTACGGATACCGCGACCACGGCGACCGTTTCCTCACCGAGGAGGACCCCTTCGGGGTGCGCGGCGGCACCATCGCCGACCATGTGATCACCGGCCTGTCGGAGGCCGAGGGCCGACTCTTCGAGGCCCGGCACGTGGCGGGCTGCGCCCTGCGCTACGGGGTGTTCCACGGCCCCGGGACCTGGTTCGACCCGACACCGGGGAGCAGGGGCGTCCCCGTTCCGGTGGGTGGGGGCGGCGTCGTGCCGTGGGTCCACGTGGAGGACGCCGCCTCGGCCACCGTCGCGGCACTGGAACACGGGCGGGCGGGCGAGGCGTACAACATCGTCGACGACCGGCCCTCGACGTGGGGCGAGCTCGCCGCGGCGCGTTCGGCGGCGACCGGTGGCCGCGCGGTGCGGCTGCCCGGGTGGGCGCTGCGGATGATGGTCCCGTACCTGGGGGCGCTCATGCTGGACACCCGGCTGCGGGTGTCGGGGGCGAAGGCGGCCCGGGAACTCGGTTGGACCCCGCGCCACCGCGACCACCGGGCGGGCATGGGCGTCGCCTGAGCCGGTGCCCGTGCCCATGCCTGCGCCTGTGCCCGTGCCGGACACCGACGCGCGAACGATGCGAGTGGGGGTCGCCTCATCCGCGGGCCCGGGCCGGGCCGAAGGTTCGGTGAGAGCACCGTCGAGTCGCGCTCCCCACGCCGGTGGAGATCGGCTCCGCGGAAGGAGCGCATCATGAACATCTCACGTACGTGCGGCCGTCGCACGGCGGCGGCGTTCGCGGCCGTGGCCCTTCCCCTGTCCCTCGGGGTCTTCGCCCCGCAGGCCTGGGCGGGGCAGGGCGACGAGCCGTTCGGTTCCGGTTGTGCGGCCGTCCCGAAGCAGGGCGCGGGCAGCTTCACCGCCATGGCGGGGGA
The DNA here is from genome assembly GCF_040650855.1 of Streptomyces sp. NPDC048606. Taxonomy (NCBI): domain Bacteria; kingdom Bacillati; phylum Actinomycetota; class Actinomycetes; order Kitasatosporales; family Streptomycetaceae; genus Streptomyces; species Streptomyces sp. NPDC048606. The sequence goes on from NZ_JBEZIB010000026.1 coordinate 47,843, forward strand.
ACCGGTCGCCACCGCGGCCTCGCACAACCCCGCGCTGTCCACGCTGGTGTCCGCCGCCCGGCAGGCGGGACTCGTGGACACCCTCAACAACGCGAAGGACATCACGCTCTTCGCGCCGACCAACGAGGCGTTCGCGAAGATCCCCAAGGCGGACCTGGACAAGGTGCTGGCGGACAAGGCCAAGCTCACGAAGATCCTGACCTACCACGTGGTGGACCGGACGGTCGACAAGGGAGACCTCGCCGACGGGTCGTTCAAGACGCTGGAGGGCGGCACGCTCACCACCGCCGGATCGGGCGACTCCTACAAGGTCGACGGCGCGGCCACGATCGTCTGCGGGGACGTGGCCACGTCCAACGCCACCGTGCACCTCATCGACACCGTCCTGATGCCGAAGTGACCCCGGCCCCGATCGATGCGGGAACGACGCGCGTTCCCGCATCGGTCCTCCCCCGGTCAAGCTGGTGTGCACGGGGGACAACATGAACACCGAGAACACCGAGAACATCGGAAAAGTCCCCATCGGGAGAAGCCATGTCGACACCGAAGGTACCTCCGGGTGAGACGCCGCCGGCGGAAGGCTCGATCGGATCGGCCCACCGCGAACGCGCGGACGGAGGGATATGGGAACACCCCCGGGCGTTCCTCGTCCCCATCGTGCTCGGATCACTGATGATCGCGGCGTTCTTCATCGCCCGGATCTGGGGCTGGTGAGGAACGCCGCCCCCGCGGGACCCCTCCTGGAAGGGGCGGCCCGCTACTTCTCCGCGGCGGCCCGCAGGACGTCGCAGGTGCGTCAGGCACGGGAGCCGCCCCGGCCGGGCCGGTGTTTTCGAGGGCTCGGGGGTCGACCACCGGCGGTGGGCGCGGTCAGGCGAGGCGGGTGAGAGGACCTCGCCCTTTTCGTCCTCTTGACGATATCGAGGGATTCCGCTTATCGTCATGCTGACGAAATGAAAGGGGTCCTCCTCATGGCCGACATCACGCGGCGCTTCGGCTGGCGCCACCTGCGCTCCGCGCCCACCGCCCACATCCGCCACCACAAGCGCGGACGGCTCGCCCATGACGGACGCGGACTCAGCTTCTGGTACCGATCGCTGTCGGCGGCGCTGTCCGAGGTCCCCGTCGACGACCGGGAACTGGCCATGGCCTTCCACGCCCGTACGGCCGACTTCCAGGACGTCACCGTGCAGGCGACCGTCACCTACCGGATCAGCGACCCGGCCGAGGCCGCGGGCCGGCTCGACTTCTCCATCGACCCGGACACCGGGAGCTGGCGCGGCGCGCCCCTGGAACAGATCTCCACGCTCCTCACCGAGACCGCGCAACAGCACACCCTCGACGTGCTGGCCCGGACCCCCCTGGCCGGCGCGCTGGTGGACGGCGTCGCCTCCGTACGGCAGAGCGTGGCGAGCGGTCTCGCCGACGAGCCCCGGCTCCCGGCCACCGGCATCGAGGTGGTGACCGTACGCGTCGTCGCCATCCGCCCCGAGGCGGAGGTGGAACGGGCCCTGCGGACACCGGCCCGCGAGCAGATCCAGCAGGAGGCGGACCGGGCCACGTACGAACGGCGGGCCGTGGCCGTCGAGCGCGAGCGCGCGATCGCCGAGAACGAGCTGGCGAGTCAGATCGAACTGGCCCGGCGCGAGGAGCAGTTGGTCGAGCAGCGCGGCATCAACTCCCGGCGCGAGGCGGAGGAGAAGGCCGCGGCCGACAGCGTGCGCACGGAGGCCGAGGCGGCGCGCAAGGTCCGGTTGGCCCGCGCCGACGCCGAGGCGGCGCGCGAGACCGGCTCGGCGCGGGCCGAGGCCCAGGCCGCCTGGCTGCGGGTGCACGGCGAGACCGGCTCGGCCACCCTGTACGCCCTGGCCGCCACGCGGCTGGCGGAGAACCTGCCGCGGGTCGACAGCATCACGCTCTCCCCCGACGTCCTGACCGGCCTCCTCGGCAGGCTCGGGCGTCCGGACCCCGGGTCGGACGCGTGAGCCTGGCCCCCCGGGCGGTGCTCGTGCACCGCAGGACCGAGTACGAGGAACTGATGGACCGGCACGGGACGCACGGGCAGGCCGCGTTCTTCCTCTCCAGTCGGGGCCGCTCGATCGACGAGGTCGTCGCCCGTCACGAACGGACCCGACAGGCGCTGCGGGAGGTGGCCGCGGCGGTACCGCTGACCTGGCGGAGCTCCCGGGTGGAGAGGGCGGACCTGGACCGCTTCCTGTTCGCCCCGGAGGACGTGGTGGTCGTGGTCGGACAGGACGGGCTGGTCGCCAACACCGCGAAGTACCTGTCCGGGCAGCCCGTCGTCGGCATCGACACCGAACCGGGGCGCAACCCGGGCGTCCTGGTCCGCCACCGGTCCGCCGACACGGCCGCCCTCCTGCGCGCCGCGTCGGCGGGGGGCCGTACGGACGACCTGACCATGGTCGAGGCCGTCGCCGACGACACCCAGCGGCTGCTCGCCCTGAACGAGATCTACCTGGGCTCGCCCGGCCACCAGACGGCCCGCTACCGTCTGGGGCCCGACGGGGAGCGGGGCGCGGGCGAGGCCCAGGCGTCCTCCGGGGTGCTCGTCGGCACCGGCACCGGCGCCACCGGTTGGCTGCGCTCCCTGTGGCTGGAGCGCGGCGCCACCGCCTCCTTGCCCGCGCCGTGCGAACGGGGGCTCCTGTGGTTCGTGCGCGAGGCCTGGCCCTCGCCGGCGACCGGAACCTCCCGGGTCGCCGGCCGACTGGAAGCGGGGCAGGGGTTGCGGCTGACCGTCGAGTCGGACCGGATCGTGGTCTTCGGCGACGGGATGGAGGCCGACGCCCTGCACCTGACCTGGGGCCAGAGCGTGCGGCTGGGCGTCGCGGGGACGTCACTGCGCCTGCTGACGTGAGCGCCCCGGACCGGCTCCGGGTGCGCCGGGACAGGCGTGCGCGGTCAGTGGGTGACCGGCACTCCGGCGCGGACGGACTCCGGTACGTCGAACGCCTCGGTGAGCAGCGCGAGATGGGGGCCCAGCTCACCGGTGAGCCGGTCTCGGACGTCCGGCAGCCGCGACAGGGTCTCGGCGTCCCACACCCCCAGGGCCACGAGGGCGCCCGCGCGCGGTGCGAGGAGTTCGAGGAGGAAGAGCCGACAGAGCCGGCGCAGCAGCCGGGCCGTGGGGGCGTGGTCCTCGGCGGCGGCCTCCACGGCGGCCAGGAACGCGTCGGCGGCCAGCCGTTCGGCATGGGCGCCGACGAGGTCCAGGGCGGCCGGGGTGGCGCCGTTCCAGCGGGCCAGCGGGTCGCGGGCGGGGCCCGAGCGCAGCGCCCGGGCGGCGCGCCGGCGCAGTCGGACCTCGTCCGCGGCGAGGGCGTCGCGCAGAGCGCGGAGGTCGTGGAGGGGGTCCTCGCACGGGGCGTCGTACAGCTCGGGGTCGCGGTCGAAGACGAGGTCCGCGGCCGACTTCACCCAGATGGGGAGGTTGTCGCCCTCCGCGGTGATGGTGCCTTCGATGTCGAGGGGGTAGCCGGAGAGCGCGGTGCCCGCCAGCAGGCCCTGGGCGCCGCAGCGTTCGCGGCATTCGACGAGGACCTCCCGGGCGCGCCAGGTGATCCACGCCTTGGCGACCGCGGCGTGTCGTGCCGCCGCGTCGCTGTCCTGCGGGGTCCGGCCGGCCCAGGCGCGGACCGCGGAGCGGTGCAGGAAGGTCAGGCCGTAGCCGGTGGCGACGGCGCGGGTCAGTCGGTCCTGGTGGCTGCGCAGCGCCGAGAGGGGCACCTGGGCGCCCGCCGGCCTGAATCCGCCGACCAGGCGCCGGTCGGCGTACCCGACGGCGATGGCGAGGGCGGCCCGGGTGGCGCCGACGGCCGCGCCGGTCATGCAGAGCTTGCCTTCGGTGACCCGGCCGATCGCGGCGAGGAATCGTTTCCTCTTGTTGCCGACGTCCGACTTCAGGCTCCCGTCCCGCAGGAGGGTTCCCTGTGCGCCTTCGAGCAGGGCGGTACGGGGCAGCACGACCTGGTCGAAGGAGGTCAGGCAGTGGTCGACGGGTGATCCCGTGCGGGCGGGCAGGGGGGTGACGGTGACGCCGGGAAGGTGTCCGTCCCGGTCGGAGAGCGGGACCAGGGTCAGGAAGACCCCGTGGTCCCGGCCGTCCGAGAGCAGGCGGGCCGCGACGACGGCGCTCTTGGGGCCGCCCGTGAGGGAGGTGTTGGGCATGAACTTGCGGGCGCCCGGGTGCGGGGTGTGCAGGACGAAGTCGTCGCTCGCGGGGCGGTGGACGAGGGTCGTCTCCAGGGCGGCGGCGTCGTTGCCGTGGTCGACCTCGGTGCAGAGGAAGGTTCCGACGCGCCGCATGGCCAACAGGTCGTCGAGGTCCCGTCCCGGGTCGGGGGCGTGGTCGGCGAGGCTTCCGAGGAAGAGGTTGTAGTGGATGCCGGCGACGGTGGTCAGGGCGCCGTCGACGACGGCCGCCCACTCGTGCAGCGCGGCGAGTTCACGGATGTCACGGGCGAGGCCGAGGGGGTCGGGCACCGCCTCGTTGACCCGGCGCAGTCGCGTGTAGGCCCGCTCGGCGGGCGCGGTGTGGCCCGCGGTGGCGTCCGGGGCGAACGCGGGCCGCGCGAAGAGCTCCCGCCAGCGCCGGTGGGCCTTGTGCGGGTCGTCGGCGAACAGGTGGCGGGTGAGCACACCGGCTAAGGCGGGTTCCGGCTCGGCAGAGTTGATGATCATGGAAGACATGGCGCGAGTGTATGCGTCCGCTGAGCGGACAGTGGCTTCGCGCATCCGGACCGCGCACCCGCCGTGGCCGACTTGCGCCCCTCGCCGCCGGGTCTCCGACCTGCGGTTCGAGCCACCGGACGGCTTCGTGACAGGGCTCGGCCCCGCCCGTGATCGGCCCCTGGCGCCGGAGCTCCGACGGGGCGCCCGGCCGTCGGCTGCCTCGTGCCTCGACCCCGGATCGACCGATTCGCCGGGGTCCGAGGGGCGAAGGGCGAGGGGCGAGGGGGCGAGCCGCGACCCCGAACCGGGGTCGCGGCCGCGTCGGCGGTGTCGGTGGGCTGTCGTATCCTTCCGGCCATCGCACACCGACCGGGAGAACCGAGGAACATGACCGGCCTGTCCGCCTTCCCCCTGCCCTTCCACGCGTCCCGTTCCATACCGTTCGCGAAACCCCGCACCCTGCGCGAACTCGAGATGATGCGGTGCAGCGCGCACCTTCGGGCGAAGCCGGGCTGGTTCGACAAGATGAACGATCCCGAGATCGTCGCCCGGTGGACGCGCGAGGCGGTCGCCCAGGGCATGACCGAGGCACAGGTGCGCTACGTACTCGCCGAGCTCGCGCACTACGCCGCCCTGCGGGACGCGAGGACCGGCATCGAGGTGTCCGCCGTGGACGGGGTGTGGCAGTCCGACAGCCTGGTCGACGACGACCTCAGGTCCCGGCTGCGCGAAGCGGTCCAGGTGCTGGAGGAGGTCCCCGAGGCCGAACGGGACTGGCACCCCGGCTCGGACGGCCAGGTGCTGGACCTCGTCCACCCCTCGCTGTTCTGCCTGGTCAAAGAGGTGAGCGGGGCGCACGAGGAGGCTTGGCGCAACCCGACGGACCGCTACTCGAAGTACGAGTTCTCGGAGCGGTTCCAGTGGCTGCCCACGGACGTCGACGTCAGCGAGAACGGCGCCGTCGCCTTCCGCTCCTACGTCAACAACGTCCACCCCGAGACGCACCGCGAGCTGGTGCCCGTGCTGGCGGACCTGTTCGCCCGCATGCGCCCGCTGCTGGAGAACGTCCTCACCGATCTGCGCCACCCCCGACCGCCCCGGGTCGAGGTCGATCCGTACGGCTGGTACCCGGGCGAGCCGCCGTATCCGCGGAAGTCCCCCTCCGGTGACGACGAGGCCTACGAGGAGGCCCGGCGCGCGTGGGACGACTGGTGGGAGAACCGCAGCCCGGTCGTCCCCGACGCCCCCGACTTCACCCCGCCCGCATCGCCGGACGCCTCAGCCCGCGTCGACCTGCGCGGCCGTCGGCTCCAGGTCATCGTCAAGCTCGCCACCCTGCACCTCACCCCGGACAAGCCCGAGTACCAGGGCGGTTCCTGGCACGTGGAGGGGATGCTGAACGAGCGGATCGTCTCGACCGGCATCTACTACTGGGACAGCGACAACATCACCGAGAGCAGGCTCGGGTTCCGCACCGCGCTCGATGATCCGGACTACGAGCAGAACGACGACGACGGTCTGCGCGAGGTGTACGGCCTGGAGGACGAGGACACGCTGAACCAGGAACTGGGGTCGGCGTCGACCCCGGCCGGCCGCTGCCTGGCGTTCCCGAACGTCCTGCAACACCGCGTCAGCCCGTTCCGCCTCGCGGACGCCACCCGCCCGGGGCACCGCAAGATCCTCGCCTTCTTCCTCGTCGACCCGTCCGAGCGGATCGTCTCGACCTCCGACGTGCCGCCGCAGCAGCCGTGGTCCGACACCTCGACGATGACGCTCGCGCAGGCGAAGGAGTTCCGCGAAGAGCTCATGCGGGAGCGGAAGTTCTTCGTCGACGAACACAACGAGCAGCTCTACGAGCGGGAGTTCTCCCTCTGCGAGCACTGAGCCCGGCGCGGACCGGCCCTCGGGTGCGCCGGTGGCGTTCAGCGGCGGACCAGCAGGCCCCGTTCCATCGCCACGACCACGGCGTGCGTGCGGTCGCCGACGTCGAGCTTCGCGAAGACGCGCAGCAGATGGGTCTTGACGGTGGCCTCGGCGATGACCAGCCGGCGGCCGATCTCGATGTTCGACAGGCCGTCGGCCACCGCGTTCAGCACGTCCTGCTCGCGGGCGGTCAACGGGACGAAGGCCGGCCGCCGCATGCGGGCCACCAGTCGCTGCGCGACCCTCGCGGCGAGCACGGTCTCGCCCCGGGAGGCGCGCAGGACGGCGTCGACGAGCTGCTCGCGGTTGGTGTCCTTGAGCAGGTAGCCGATCGCGCCGGCCTCGACGGCACGCTCGATCTCCTCGTCCGTGTCGTAGGTGGTCAGGATCAGCACCCGGGTCCGGTGTCCACCGCCGACGATCTCGGCGGTGGCGCCCACCCCGTCGAGGACCGGCATCCGCAGGTCGACCAGGGCCACGTCGGGATCGAGGGTCCGGACGAGGTCCACCGCGGCCCGCCCGTCGCCGGCCTCCCCGACGATCTCGATCGTGGGCTCGTCGGCCAGCAGGGCGAGGACTCCGGCCCGCATCACGGTGTGGTCGTCGACCACGACGACGCGCAGCGGCCGTGCCGGTGACGCGTGCGGCACCGGCGGTGGTTGAACGGTCATGTCATTCCTCGGCGTCGGTGGGGATGAGGGCGAGGACGCGGGTGCCGTCGCCGAGCGAGCTGGTGAGGTGGAGTTCGCCGCCGAGTTCGGCGAGACGGTCGCGCATGCCGCCCAGACCGAAGCCGCGCGCCTGCGCGACGACGAACCCCCGGCCGTCGTCGGTGACCTCCAGTTCCACCCCGTACGGGTGGGAGCGGAGCACGACGTCCACGGCCGAGGCCCCGGCGTGCTTGCGGACGTTGGCCAGGGATTCCTGGAGGCAGCGCAGCAGCGCGATCCTGCCGGGTTGGTCGCACGCCGCCTCCGCGAGGTCCGCGGTCACCGTGATCCCGGTGTCCTCGGCGAAGCGGTCCAGGGTGCGGCGCAGGGTGGTGGCGATGGAGCCGGGGACGAGTCCGTCGCGCGGGGCGGCCCCGACCAGCACCCGGGCCTCGGTGAAGTTCTCGCGCGCCGTCCGCTCGATCGACAGCAGTTGCCGGTCGGCGCGCTCCGGGTCGGTTTCGAGCGCGGAACGGGCCGCGCCCGCCAGCACGATGATGGAGGCGAAGCCCTGGGCGAGGGTGTCGTGGATCTCCCGGGACAGCCGCTCGCGTTCGGCCGCGGCGCCCTGGAGCCGGTGCGCCTCAGCCAGGTCGAGCCTGGCCGTGACCAACTCCGCGCGCAGGCGGGCCCGTTCGTCGCGGGCGGCCAGCGCCCGCGGGGTGAGCAGGATCATCAGGGCGCCGACCGCCCAGACGGCGAGCGAGGACACGGCGTTGGTGGTGAGGGTGGCGACGGTCCAGCCCTCACGCAGCGATCCGCCGACCGTGATGGCGACCGCGCCGAGCCCGCTGCCCACGAGCGCGCCCCGCGGGGAGTCCGCGTAGAGGACGAACTGCGGGAGCGCCAGCGTGTAGAGCACCCCGTAGCCGTCGCGCAGGTAGGACAGGCCGGACAGGCAGGCCACCAGCAGCGCGAGGTGGACGTGGCCGGCGCGCACCGGGTTGCCGGGCAGGCGGCGTACGGTCAGGGCGGAGAGGGCCACCGCGGCCAGGAGGGCGAGCGACCCGTACCGGGCGGTGGCGTTGAGGTCGGAGAAGCAGGTGATCAGCGCCATCAGGCCGATGACGGCCCAGGATCCCTGGTCCCACCGGTGGAGCGTCCATATCCATAACGGGTCGCCGCGCCGCGGCCGTTGAAGCATGATCCTCAGCCTACGTTCTCGGCGTGGCGCCCGGGGGAACCGGGGTCGTCCTCCCGTCGTGCGCGGGAGGCCCGGGACGCCCGGGGTGCGCGGGACGCCCGGGACGCCTGGGACGCGGCGCGCAGCGGGCGCCAGGCGCGGTCGCCGAGCAGGAGCAGGAGAGAGGGCAGCACCATGAGCCGGACGACGACCGCGTCGAGGAGGACGGCGACGGCGAGGCAGAAGCCCATCTGCTTCATCTCGGTCAGGTGCAGGGCGACGAAGGCCCCGAAGACGGTGACCATGACGACGGCCGCGCTGGTCACCACCTTGGCCGAGCGGCCGATGCCGTGGAGGACCGCTTCGCGGGCCGGCATGCCGGCGTCCAGTGCCTCCTTGATCCGGCTGACGACGAACACCTGGTAGTCCATGGACAGTCCGAAGAGGATGACGAAGAGGAAGAGGGGTACGCGGGAGGCGATCGCGCCGAGCGAGTCGAAGGCGAGGAGCCCTTCCGCCCAGGTTCCCTGGAAGACGGCGACGAGCGCGCCGAGGGCGGCGGCGGCCGACAGGAGGTTGAGGACCACGCCGATCAGGGCGACGACGGCCGACCGGAACGCCCACAGCGTCATCAGGAAGGCCGTCAGGACCAGGAACCCGATGACCAGGGGGAGTTTGGCCTTCTCGTGGGCCACGTAGTCGCGGCCTCGGGCGATGTCCCCCGACACGGCGCTCTCGACCCCGTCCAGTGCGCCGACCGTGGCGGGCAGGTGGTCCTGGCGCAGGTGGATCAGCGAGGCGGCGCCCTCCTTCGACGTGGCGGGGAACGGTACGGGCAGTTCCAGTACGGTGATCCGCCGGTCGGCGGAGGTCAGGACGGCCGGCTCGGCGTACCGGGTGAACAGGGGGTCGTCCTGGACGCGGCGTTCGAGCGCGATCAGGGCCCGTCGGACCTCGGGGGCGCGGTCGGGGGCGGCGCGGACGGCGACGCGGTGTTGGGAGGTCAGCTCGGGGAAGGCGGCGTTCAACCGGTCGTACACCTGGAGGGCCGGGATGTCCCGGGAGAAGGTGTCGCGGCCGGGGTCGACGAGCCTCAGGCCGAGGCCCGGGGCGGCCAGGGCGAGCAGGGCGAGGACGGACAGGCAGAGGGTCGCCACGGGGTGGCGGCGGGCGGGGCGGAGCAGGGCGGCGCCGATCCGGCCGACGTCGTCGGCGGCGGCGCTGCTGCGGCGGCGGCGCGGTGGCGTCGCGGGCGTGCGGCCCGGGGTGCCGCGGCGTGCCCGGCGGGCGGCCCTGCGGGCCTCCCGGCGTTCCGCGCCGCGGGCGATCTTCACGAGCAGGGCGGGCAGCACCGTCAGGGAGCCGGCCACGGCGACGGCCACGACGAGGATCGTGCCGGTGGCCAGGGAGGAGAAGATGACGTCGGTGGCGAGGTAGAGGCAGGCGGTGGAGACGATCACGGCGAGTCCGGAGACCACGATGGCCCGGCCGGCCGTCGCGGCGGCGAGTTCGACCGCGGCGTCGGCGCCGACGGAGCCGCCGGCCCGGGCCCGTTCCTCACGTTCCCGCTTGAGGTAGAAGAGCGTGTAGTCGACGCCGACGGCGAGTCCGATGAGCAGGATCATGTTGGTGCCGACGCCGGCGTCGGGCAGGAGGTGCGAGGCCGTCATGGACAGTCCGAGGGCCGCCGCGATCGAGGAGAGCGCGAGCAGCAGCGGCACACCGGCCATGACGACCGAGCCGAAGACGACGAGCAGGATGACGAGGGTGACCGGCAGGGTGATCCGCTCGGAGAGGGCGAGGTCCTCTCCCCGCTGGTCGTTGACCCCCTTGCTGATGGCGGGGGACCCGGTCTCCTCCACGACGAGGCCCGGGTGGAGGGCGGCGACCGCCGCGGTCTGTTCGAGGAGCGGGCCGACGTTCTTCCTCCCCTCCAGCTCGGGGCCGTTCATGACCACCGCGACCATCAGCGCCGTGCCGTCCTTCGAAAGGAGCGGCTCGGTCACCCGCGCGACCTGGGGCAGGGCGCGCATGCGCGTGGTGACGTCGCGGGCGGCCGCGTCGGCGGCCGTCGGGTCGAGGGGGGCCCCGGACCGGGCGCGGATCAGGACCTGCTCGGTGGGGCGGCGCTCCAGGCCGCCGGCCGCGGCGATCTCCTCGGCGCGGCCGGCCTCGCCGACGCGGAAGTCGGCGGAGGTGGCCTGGTGGGTGCCGACCGTGAGACCGGCGGCGAGGCAGAGGGAGACGAAGGCGAACCAGCCGGCGATGGCCCGCCCGGCGTGCCGGGCGCTCCAACGGGCTATGCGGACGGGAAGTCGGGTCATGTGGCGATCATGCGCGGCGGGGTGCGTCCCCCATGACGTCCTACGGACTGAACCCCGTGTCCACCGGTCGGTGGACCCCCGCCCCGAGCGGGGGCGTCCCGTCAGGGCCGCCGGGCGGGTGGCCACCGCCCCGAGGGGGCGGCCGCTTCGGCGTACGGCCGCCGCCTACGCACCGCCGCCCGCCGACGCGCGGCGCAGCCCGTACGCGGCCGCCCCGACGGCCAGTACCGCCGCCCCGGTGACGACGGAGGCGACGGGGAGGGCGAAGGCCAACGCGAGGCAGCCGGCCAGCCCGATCGCCGGGACGATCCGGGGCGGCCGTCCCTCGGACCGGGTCAGCGTCCACGCGGAGGCGTTGGCGATGGCGTAGTAGACGAGGACGCCGAACGAGGAGAAGCCGATCGCCGCACGCACGTCCACCGTCGCGGCGCCGACGGCGACGACCGCGCCGACGAGGAGTTCGGCCCGGTGGGGAACCTTGAACCTCGGGTGTACGGCGGCCAGGGCGTGGGGCAGGTGACGGTCGCGCGCCATGGCGAAGGCGGTCCGTGACACCCCGAGGATGAGCGCGAGCAGGGAGCCGAGGGCGGCGACCGCGGCTCCGACGCGTACGACGGGCACGAGCGGGTCGGCGCCGGCGGCCCGGACGGCGTCGGTGAGCGGGGCGTCGGACGCCGCGAGGGCGGCGGGGCCGAGGACGAGGAGCACGGCCACCGCGACGGCGGCGTAGACGACGAGGGTGATCCCGAGGGCGATCGGGACGGCGCGCGGAATGGTGCGCGCCGGGTCCCGGACCTCCTCTCCCAGGGTGGCGACGCGTGCGTAGCCGGCGAAGGCGAAGAACAACAGCCCGGCGGCCTGGAGGATCCCGCCCGGGGTGGCGTCGCCCCGGACGTCGAGGCGGGCCGCGTCCACGGCGTCCGAGGTCAGGGAGGCCGCGACGACGGCGGCGAGCACCGTCAGGACGATGACGACGCCGACTCGGGTCACCAGGGCCGATTTCCGCACGCCGGTGTAGTCGATCGCGGTCAGTGCCACCACGGCGGCGACGGCGACGGCGTGGGACCGCTCCGGCCACAGGTAGGAGCCGACGGTCAGGGCCATGGCCGCGCACGAGGCGGTCTTGCCCACCACGAAGGCCCAGCCGGCCAGGTGGCCCCAGAACGCGCCCAGTCGCTCGCGCCCGTAGACATAGGTGCCGCCGGACTCCGGGTGGAGGGCGGCGAGTCGCGCGGAGGAGGTCGCGTTGCAGTAGGCCACGACGGCGGCGCAGCCGAGGCCGATCAGCAGCCCGGAACCGGCGGCGCGCGCGGCCGGGGCCAGGGAGGCGAAGATCCCGGCGCCGAGCATCGCCCCCAGGCCGATCATCACCGCGTCGGTCACCCCGAGGCGCCGTCGGAGCTCGTCCGGGGCACCGGACGCGGGGGTGGCGGGAACGTGACTCAAGCCGGTGGCTCCTCGACGGTCGTGCACAGGAACGGGAAGGGGAAGGGGAAGGGGAACAGGAACGGGAACACGGTCGCCGTCGCGCCGGCCGGTGCGACGCCCGGCCGTCGATCGGCGCGCACACGATAGGGCACCGACGTGAACACGCGTACGCGCGTGGACACGTGACGGCCCCCTCACGGGGTTCGGAGCAGCATGGCGGCGAGCACCAGGCACAGCAGGGCGACGTATCCCCCGGCGTGCAGGCGGTCCGCGACGCGCGGGGGCCTTCGGCGCAGGAGGACCACGATCGGGAGGGCGCCGAGGAGCAGGAGGGCGGCGGCACCGAGGTCGACGGATCCGACGGCGAGCAGCGCGGCGCGGGGGTGCGCCTCGGGGGCGGCGGTGAGGAAGACCACGCACGCCGGGGCGCTCACGCAGGCGGTGAGCGGGTTGGCCAGGGCCGCCGCGGTGCCCATCGGGAGCCCCGATCGCCGCAACAGCGGTACGGTCATGACGCTCCCGCCGACGCCCAGGAACGAGGCCACCGCGCCGATGGGCACGCCGGACGCGGCGGGCACCGCGAACCCGCCCTCCCCGGCGGCGCCCGGGGCGGCGGAGACCGGGCTCAGGAACCCGGGGCGGGCGAGCGCGTCGACGACGGTGATCGCCAGGTAGGCCACGAACCCCCAGTGGATCAGCGGGGCCGGAGCGTGGCCCGCGACGACCGCGCCGACGCATCCCCCGACGCCGAGCAGGAGCGACAACGGGGCCGCGCCCCGCAGCCGGCGCAGCACGGGCCGGGGGGTGGTCGCGGTGGCCACCACCGCGGCGACGACCATGACCACCGACGAGGTCGCCACCGCGACGGTCGCCGCGGCCGGCCCGGCGGCGGCGTTCGCCCAGACGATGACGGGGACGGTGACGAATCCGCCTCCGAAGCCGAACAGCACGGTGGTCACGCCGGTCAGGACTCCGACGGCGACAAGAACGAAAGGACTCATGGGGCCAGTCCAGTCGAGAAGTCGCGCGCCGACGATCGATCGTGGGTCGGGACCTTTCGAGTTCCGGCCATAGGCTCGTGCCATGCGCAACGTGCCCCTCGCGCGTGTCGACCACCTCCCCGCGGAGGTGCTGCCGATCGCCACCGACTACCCGCCGGACACCCTCCTCGACTGGCACGAGCACCGCCGGGCGCAGTTCCTGTACGCCGCGACCGGCACGATGCTCGTGGAGACCGACGACGGGGCGTGGACCGTCCCCGGCGAGCGCGCGGTGCTCATCCCGCCCCGAACCCTCCACCGCGTGAGGATGCTCGACACCCGGACCTCCAGCCTCTACGTCGAGCCGTCGGCCGTCCCGTGGTGGCCCGCCGCCTGCCGGGTCGTGGAGGTCCCGCCGTTGCTGCGGGAACTGCTGTTGGCCGCCGCCGACCTGGGCCCGGACTACGCGGGCGACCGGCGCGACAGCGCCGTGATCGCGTTGATCCTCCTGGAGACGGCGGGCCTGTCCGAGGTTCCCCTGCACCTGCCGCTCCCGCACGACCAGCCGTTCTCACGGCTGTGCCGTGACTACCTCGCCACCCCGGACCTGGCGGTGGGCAACGCCGACTGGGCGCGCGCCGCCGCGATGAGCGAACGGATGTTCACCCGGCGCTTCCGGCTCCTGACGGGGACGAGCCCCGCGGCCTGGCGGTCCAGGGCCCGGCTGTTGGCCTCGATCCCCCTCCTGCGCCACCGGACCGTGACGGAGGTCGCGACGCTGCTCGGGTACGCCTCCCCCGCGGCCTTCTCCTACGCGTTCACGCGCGCGTTCGGGCTGCCGCCGTCCGCCATGCGGCATCGCTGAGCGGAAGCCGGGCCGGCCTCAGTCGGTGGGGCGGCGGCCCCGGGTGGCGATCACGGCCATCGGGAAGGACAGGTGCCCGGGCTCCGCGATCTCCTCGCGGGCCGCCCGCACGTCGCCCGCCGCGAGGAACCCGCCCCGGACGAGGCGGTCCTCGATGACCTCCAGCGTCAGCCCGGAGAACTCCGCGATCGCCGTGCCCGCGCGCAGGGCGGGCAGGTCCGCGTCCACTTCCACGTCCTCGTAGCCGACCCGTTGCATGACGCCCGCCACCCGTGTCCCCCAGGCGTCGTCCATCCCGAAGGACTCGGACAGCATGGTCCACCAGGCGTCGACGGCGCGCCGGAAGGGGTTGGAGTCGGGCATGCCGTGGCGGGGGAAGTGCACCAGTTCCTCCACCGACAGCACCCCGCCGGGTGCCAGCCACTCCAGCATCCGTTCCACCACGCGTTCCCGGTCGGGCAGGTGCATCAGGACCGTCCGGGCGTGGATCAGGTGGAACGATCCGGGGGGAAACCCCTCGTGGGTGATGTCGTGCCGCAGCAGTGTCAGGTTGGCCGGAAGAGGTTGCCGCACAAGGGTGAGATCGAGGTCGGTCGCGACCACCCGGCCCCGCGGCACGCGGTCCGCGATCCAGTGGGCGATGCTCCCGGTCCCGGCTCCCACCTCCAGGCACGACCAGTCCGGTCCGATGCCCAGTGCGTCCAGCCGGCGCTTCGTGCCCGGGTCGAAGGCCGCCGTCAAGGCGCCCAGCCGGGCCCGCTCGCGCGGATCCAGGTGTCCCAGCACGTCGTCGTACCGTTCGTCGGTCATCGGTTCTCGGGTACCGACCGTCGTCAAGGCTCCTCGATTCTGCGTACGTGCGCGTCGTCCGCCGTTCCCGACAGCGGGACGGGACGGAACGGGACGAGGCGCGGCGGGGCGGGTGACGGGTCCGCCCCTCGCCGCCGGTCCGGAACGGCGGTGGCGGGGAGCCGACTTCGAGCACCGCACATGCTACGAAGCACGCGTCACACGCGCCTCTGTCATCACACAGAACGCGCCGGCCACACAGGCCTCACGCCCCCGCCTCCCGAAGGCGTCGGAACGACCTCGGCCCGGCCCCCGAGGATGCGGGGGCCGGGCCGAGGGGCGTGCGCGGATCAGGCGAGGGCGAGAAAGAGCTTTTCGAGTTCTTCCTCGGTCATGGGGGCCTGGTTCTCGTCGGCGTTGGTCATGCACTGGCGCATGCCGCTGGCCACGATCTTGAAGCCGGCGCGGTCGAGGGCCTTGGAGACGGCGGCGAGTTGGGTGACGACGTCCTTGCAGTCGCGGCCCGCCTCGATCATGGCGATGACGCCGGCGAGCTGGCCCTGGGCGCGGCGCAGCCGGTTGAGGACTGCGTTGACTGCGTCGTCGTCGACTTTCACCGATGCCTCCTGGAATGGTCCGCGGTCCGTCCATGGTACCCCAGGGGGTATGCGACCCGGCGGGGCTCAGCGGTCGCGGAGGGCGGCGAGGGTGGTGTCGAGGGCCCCTCGGCGGGGGCGGTTGTGCGGCAGCTTGGCGAGGAGGGAGGCCATGCCGCAGGTGTCGGTGAGGGCGGAGAAGACCAGTCCGCCGGCGACGCCTGCGGCGGTGAGGCGGAAGGCGGGGCGCAGCCGGCCGAGGGCGAGACCGGTCAGGACGACGGAGCCGGCGGTGAGGCGGACCTGACGTTCCATGCTCCAGGCGGTCCGGTCGGGGTGGTTCTCGGGGTGGTCGAGGGGATGGCCGGCTTCGGTCCAGGCACGGGTGCCTCCGGTGAGGGTGACGGTGTGGACGCCGTGGCTCGCGAGGGCCTCGCGGGCGCTCTCGGAGCGGGCGCCGGAGGCGCAGACGAGGAGGATCTCGCCGTGGGCGGCGGCCTCGCGAAGGTCGGGCAGGGCGCGGGTGAGGTGGTCGAGGGGGATGTTCAGGGCCCCGGGGAGGTGTCCGGCGGCGTACTCGCCGGGGGTGCGGACGTCGAGGACGATCAGGTCGGGCAGCCGGCCGTGGGCCTGGCGGGCGTCGAGGGCACGGGGGTGGTGGGTCATGGCGCTGTGTTCCGTCCTTGCGGGAGGGCGATCCGGCCCCCGGTGGCCCCGGGGGTGCGTACGGGGTGGGGGCGGGCGGGGGTGTGGGGTGGGGTTCAGCGGAGGGCGTCGACGAGCATGACGGCGGCGACGGCCAGCAGGACCGTCGCGAAGACCCGCTGGAGGGTGGGGCCGGAGATCCTGGCGGCGAGGCGTCTGCCGTCCCAGGCCCCCAGGACGGCCGCGCCGGTGAAGGGGGCGATGACCGCCCAGTCCAGGGGGGTGGGGGCGCCCGCGCGGGCGGTGAGCGCGGCGAGGGAGTTGACGGTGATGACCAGGAGGCTGGTGCCGACGGCGGCCCGTACGCGCAGGCCCACGACCGAGACCAGGGCGGGGACGGCGAGGAAGCCTCCGCCGACGCCCAGGAAGCCGGTTACCGCGCCGAGGCCCGCGCCCGCGCCCGCCGCCCTCGCGGGCCGGACCGGCGCGGGGCGCCGTTCGGGGGGCTCGGGGGCCGCGGCCCTCCACAGCGCGAGGGCGGCGAGGGCGGCCACGGCCGCGAACGCGGCGGTCAGCACGGCCGGGGGCAGGCGGGCGGCGAGGGTGGCGGCACCGATCGCGGGCGGTATCCCGGCGGCGGCGAACAGGGCGCCGGTCCCCCACCGGACGTTGCCCGAGGCGGCGTGGGGGCGCAGGGCGGCGGCGGAGGTGACGGTGACGATGATCAGGGAGGCGGTGGTCGCGGCGGCCGGGGTGAAGCCGAGCAGGTAGATCAGGGCGGGGACGGCCAGGACGCTGCCGCCGCCGCCCAGCGCCCCGAGGGTCACGCCGGTGACGGCCCCGGCCGCGAGGGCGAGGACGAGCGCGCTCACGCCGTCCGGCCGCCGTCGCCGCGCGCGTCGAGGACCGGCAGTCCGGCCGCCGCCCAGGCGCTCATGCCGCCCTTGACGTCGACGGCCTCCACTCCGCGGGCCGTGAGCAGTTCGGTGGCCTGTCGGGAGCGGCGCCCGGACCGACAGATCACCACCAAGGGCCCGCGCCGGGCGGCCGGGGGCAGGTCGGCGCCGGCGAGGAGGCGGGAGAGGGGGAGGTGGACGGCGCCGGGGGCGTGGCCGGCGTCCCACTCGGACCGCTCGCGCACGTCGAGGAGGACCGCTTCGCCTTCGGTGGTGCGCCGTCGGGCCTGGGCGGGGGTGACGCGGGCGGTGCCGCGACGGAAGAGGAACATGCGTCTTTCCTTCGGGGTCTCGGTGTCGGGGTGACCGCGGTGGCCGCGGACAGTGCTGTGCTCAGCTGCCGGTGGTCACGGTCAGGCCGGCCCGGGAGGCGGCCTCGAAGGAGTCGTCGACGGCGACGACGTCACGGCCGGCGGCGTCCAGGAGGGAGGCCGCGATCGCGGCGCGCATGCCGCCGGCGCAGTGCACCCACACGGTTCCGGCGGGCACGTCGGCCAGTCGGCGGTGCAGTTCGTGCAGGGGGATGTGGACGGATCCGGCGATCGCGCCCCCGGCGCGCTCGGAGGCCCGGCGTACGTCCAGGACGACGGTCGGGGCGTCGGTGGACCGCGGGGCGCGCGAGGTCCGCCCGGCGAGCTCGGCGAAGCCGGCGCGGGGGAAGGAGCGCGGGCTCTCGCCGTCGGGTATCCAGTCGGCGGGGGTGCCGGTGGCCGCCGCGGCGGGGTGGTCGATGCCGACGCGGACCAGTTCGCGCCGGGCGGCGGCGAGTTGCTCCGGCGAGTCGGCGAGGAGGGTGACGGGCTTGCCCCGGGGGATCATCCAGGCGAGGTGGGTGGCGATCTTCCCCTCCGCCTCGAAGTTGAAGGAGCCGGCCACGTGCCCCTGGGCGAACGCGATCCGGTTGCGCAGGTCGACCACCCATTCCCCGGCGGCCAGCCGCGCGGCGATGTCGGCGGCGTCGGTCAGGGGCGGTGTGCTCAGGTCCACGGGGTCGGGGCCCGCGGCGTTGGCCGGGCCCATGTGGGCGTAGTAGGCGGGCACGTCCTCCAGACCGGCCAACAGGGCGGCGACGAAGGAGTCGACGTCCTTGACCAGGGCCTCGTTGGCCGCCTTCTCCCTGCCGATGGTGGTGGCCTCCCCCTCGGCCGGGGACGAGGAGCAGAAGCTGCCGAAGCCGTGGGTGGGCAGCACCGGTGTCGCGTCGGGGAGTTCCGCGGCCAGACGGTGGGCGGAGGCGTGCTGGGCGCGGGCCAGCGCCTCGGTCAGGCGCGGTTCGACCAGGTCGGGGCGGCCGACCGAGCCGATCAGCAGCGAACCGCCGGTGAAGACCGCCGCGGGCCGGCCGCGCTCCTCCAGGACGTAGGAGGTGTGGTGGGGGGTGTGGCCGGGGGTGGCGAGCGCCCGCAGCGTCAGGGCGTCCGCGGCGTCGACGTCGACCGTGTCGCCGTCGGCCACCGGTGTACGGGCGAAGGCGACCCGGGCGGCGGCCGGCACCAGGTAGGCGGCGCCGGTCAGTCGGGCCAGGTCCAGGCCGCCGGTGACGTAGTCGTTGTGGAGGTGGGTCTCCACCACGTGGGAGATGCGCACGCCGCGTACGGCCGCCGCCGCGAGGATGCGGTCGATGTCGCGGGGCGGGTCGACGGCCACGGCGGTGGTGGCGCCGCCCGCCAGGTAGCTGCGGTTTCCCAGGCCTTCGGTCTCGATGGTGTCGATGAAGAACACGTGGCTGTTCCTTTCGTCGCCGACCCGGGTACCCCCGGGGGTATTTTCGAGACTAGCACGGGTACCCCCGGGGGTATTTTTCGAGGCACGGTCGAGGCACCGGAAGCACCGGACCGTGGATCATGACGGACAATTCGGGGTTGTGATCGAACTCAAGCGCGCCATCGCCGTCCTCGCCGTCGCCCTCGTGGGCGGCGCGGCCCTCACCTCACCCGCCGCGGCAGCCGCCGCCGACCGCGGGCCCGACCGTGCGGCGGCGCACGCGGCCGGCGCCCCGGTGGCCCACGACAGGGCGAACGGCGACAGGGCGACCGTCACGGAAGGGCAGGTACGGGAGGTGGCGCCCGGCGGCGTGCTCACCTACCCGAGCGTCACCAGTTGCCTGACGGTGACCGTACGGCTGCGGGAAGGCGGCCTCGTCGGCGCCCACGCCAGTCTGTTCCGCGTGCCGGGCGAACTGCGATCGGACGAGATCCTCGCCCGGCTGGGGCAGCTCGTCGGGGACCGCCCGGTGAGCGAGGTGCGGGTCATGGGGGCCGTGGGCGCCTGGCACCCGAGCTACTTCGTGAAGGCGATCGAGGCCTACGGGGACGGGGAGCAGCCGCCGTACCCCGCGCACCCCGACCCCGAGGGACTCGCCGACGCCGTGGCCCGGGGGCTCGGACAGCCCCGCGACCTCGTGACGGTGGAGGACGTACCGGACGGGGACCAGATCGTCGGCTGACGGTCGGGTGCGGGCGGGCGCGGGCGGACGCCCGCTCGCGCGAACCCGGCGCGGCTCAGATCCGGCCGACGACCTTGCGCGCGGAGATGCGCACGACGACGCGGGGGCTGTCCTGGTCCGACGCGGGGTTGAACTCCGCGTACTTCTTGCCCGTGTACTTGACCGAGAGCTCGTCGATCAGCTCCTGTCCGCCCTCGGTCGTCATCTCCGCCGTGCCGCGGATCTCCGCGTACGTGTACGGGGCGTCGAACGGCTGGAGGAGCACGGTCACCCGGGGGTCACGGCGCAGGTTCTTCTCCTTCTGCCGTCCCACGGTGGTGGAGATCAGCACGTCGTCGCCGTCCCGCTTGACCCAGACCGGGGATACCTGCGGGCTGCCGTCGGGCTGGATCGTCGCGACGGACACGAACACCGGGGTGTCCAGCAGTGACTTCAGGCCCTCGCTGAGGTGAGCAGACATGGGGAATCCCTCCGAACAGTGACGTAACGCCCCATCTCTACCGCACCGCACCGGCCACCGCGCCGCACCGAAACGGCCGGGAGCCCCAGCCGCACCCGCCCGGACCCCGCCCGCGAGGCGGACGACCCGCGACGCACGGGTGGCCCCGGCCGTGTCGCCGGGGCCACGGGGGCGGGTGACGGTTCGGGGCCGTCACCCGCCGGGGCCTGAGATCTCCGACTGGTTCCACCCCCTGCCCGGTTTCACCGTAGTCGAGCCGGCCGCGGCCCCGTCGCCGAATCCTCGTCCGGATGAAGGGCGGCCCGCGCCTTGACCGCGGTCCACCCGGTGGCCTCGTACACCCGGCCCGCCGGCCCCTCCTGACGGGACGTCGACGCCGGGACCGGAAGCGTCGGCCCGACGGTGGGGGCGGGCCCCGGGCGCGGACCGGCGGTCCATAGGGTGAGGCCCATGTCTGCCACGTTGAGTTCCACGAAGGCCGCCGCCGCGCTGCGCACAGCGGCCCGCGTGTCCGCCGAGTCGTTGTTGGTCCTGCTGATAGCCGGCGTGTCCCTGTGGATCGTCGGTCACATGTGGTCGGTCGTCTGGCCGCTGATCGTCGGGCTGTTGCTCACGACGCTGACGTGGCCGCTGACGCGCTTCCTGCGGCGGCACGGCTGGCCGCCGGCCCTGGCGGCGGGGGTTGTCACGGTCTCGTTCATGCTGGTGGTCGCCGGGATCGTGGCCCTCATCGCGGTGCCGGTCGCCTCCCAGTCCGGGGAGCTCTCCCGGGGCGTGGTCGAGGGGATCCAGCGCCTGCGCGAGTGGGCCGCCGGGCCGCCGCTGAACATCGGCGCCGACGAGATCTCGGGCGCCTTCGACAAGGCGATGGCCCGGGTGCAGGACAGCGTCGGCAGCATGGTCACCGCGGTCGCGACCGGTGTGGGCACGGTGTTCAACGGCGTGGTCACGGCGTTCCTCGCCCTGTTCCTGATGTTCTTCTTCCTGAAGGACGGCCCCCGGTTCGTGCCGTGGCTCGCCCGCCAGCTGCCCGGACGGTTCGCCGTCGACGTCCCGATCGTGGCGGAGCGCAGCTGGGACACCCTGAGCGCCTTCGTGCGCAGTCAGGCCTTCGTCGGGCTGCTGGACGCCGTGCTCATCGGCCTGGGTCTGTGGTTCCTGGACGTCCCCCTGGTGCTCCCCCTGGCGGTGCTGACCTTCGTCTCGGCGTTCGTGCCGATCGTGGGCGCGCTGTTCGCCGGTCTGGTCGCGGTGCTCATCGCGCTCGTCTCCAACGGCCTGACGGACGCGCTGATCGTCCTGGCGATCATCGTCGTGGTGCAGCAGTTGGAGGGGAACGTCTTCCAGCCCATGATCCAGAGCCGTGGACTCGGGCTGCACGCGGCC
Organism: Streptomyces sp. NPDC048606; assembly: GCF_040650855.1. NCBI lineage: Bacteria > Bacillati > Actinomycetota > Actinomycetes > Kitasatosporales > Streptomycetaceae > Streptomyces > Streptomyces sp. NPDC048606. The sequence continues at coordinate 69,166 of NZ_JBEZIB010000026.1, forward strand.
GTCGTCCTGCTGGCGGTGACGCTGGGCGGCAGCCTGGCCGGGATCGTGGGCAGCCTGCTCGCCGTCCCGCTGGCCGCGATCATCGCGGTGTTCTGGAACTACCTGCGCGAACAGCTCACCGAGGAGAGCCCGGACCCGACCGCCGAGGGCGCCGACGGCCCCGCCGATCCGGAAGGACCCGAAGGCCCGGCCGACGACCTCGCCCCGGTACCGGCCCTGTCCTGACCGGGCGACGGACCGCCCGCCGACCCCGCCGAGGTGCGGGAGCGGCGGGCGGCGGGCGGCCGGGACGTCACGTGGACGTGTGGGCGCTCTTGTCGGCCGTGGCGGCCTCGTCGTCCCGGTCCTGCGGTGCGGCGGGCTGCTGCGGCACCGGCGGGGTGCGGACCAGCAGGGCCACCAGCACGGCCAGGACCGCGAGCATGGCCCCGACGCCGAACCCCCACCGGATGCCGGAGGCCAGGGCGGCGGTGGCGTCCGCCCCGTCGGCCGCCGCCGTGGCGGCGCGTCCCGTCATGACGCTGATGACCAGGGCGGTACCGGCGGCGGCCGCGACCTGCTGGAGCGAGCCCAGGATGGCGGAGCCGTGCGGGTAGAGGTGCGGCGGCAGGACCGCGAGGCCCGAGGTGAAGACCGGGGTGAAGACGAACGCCATGCCGGCGCTGAGCGCCACGTGGAGCGCGAGCACCAGCCACGGGGAGGTCTCCTCGCCCGTGAGGGCGAACAGGCCCAGGCACAGGGCCGTCAGGACGGCTCCCGGCACGACCAGGCGCGGTGCGCCGATCCGGTCGTAGAGCTTGCCGACCTGGGGTCCGAGCAGGCCCATGGTCAGGCCGCCGGGGATGAGGAGCAGGCCGGTCTGGAGCGAGGTGAGGCCGCACACCTCCTGGAGGTAGATCGGCAGCACGATGAAGGCCCCCATGAGGGCCATGAAGGACAGGCACATCAGGCCCAGCGCGACGGAGAAGTGCCGGAACGTCAGGGTGCGCAGGTCCAGCAGCGGGGTGGACGAGCGCTGCAGTGCCAGCTGTCGCCAGACGAACAGGGCCACCAGCAGGGCGCCGACCGGGGTCGTGATCTCCGGGGGGACGGGGGCCCGGTCCGCCTCGCCGGCGCCGAGGCCGCTCAGGCCGTAGACGAGGGCTCCGAAGCCCAGGGCCGCGAGGGGTACGGACAGCCAGTCGATGGGGGCGGCCTGCGGTTCGCCGACGTTGACCAGTTTGCGCCGCCCGAATATGGCCATGGCCGCGGCGATGGGCAGCACGGCCAGGAACAGCAGGCGCCATGTGCCCAGCTGGAGCAGCACCCCGGAGACCGCCGGGCCGAGGGCGGGCGCGACGGAGATGACCAGGGTGATGTTGCCCATGACGCGGCCGCGGTCCTGTGGCGGCACGAGGGTCATCAGCGTGGTCATGAGCAGGGGCACCATGACGGCGGTGCCGCAGGCCTGGACGACGCGGGCGACCAGCAGCACGGGGAAGGCGGGCGCGACGGCCGCCAGGGTCGTGCCGGCCAGGAACAGGGCCATGGCCAGGCTGAAGGCGGTCCGGGTCGTCACGCGCTGGAGGAACCATCCCGTCACGGGGATGACCACGGCCATGGTGAGCATGAAGGCCGTGGACAGCCATCCCGCGGCGGCGGCGGTGACCTCGAACTCGCGCATGAGCCGCGGGATCGCGTTGACCATGATCGTCTCGTTGAGGAGGACGACGAACGTGGACAGCACGAGGATCCGCAGCACGGCGGTGACGCGGGCGGGTGAGGTGGTGGGGGCTGGTGTGGGTGTTGCCTGTGGTGCGGGCATGGTGCCTTCCGTCGTGTGAGTGTCCTCCGCGCTCGGCGGGTCACACTGACAGACCTCGGCGCCGGGAAGAACTCATCGGTATCCCCCCGATCCTGTCGGTGCCGCCGCCCGGGCTCAAACCATTTTGCCGCTCCGCGCCCGGCGGGGAAGGGCTCGCGGGCGAGCCGTCAGCGCAGGACGGAGTACGGCAGCGCGCGGACGGCCTGGAGGGCGGCGTACAGTTCGGCCGCGCCGACGGGATCGGCGACGGTGCGCCCGGTGAGCTCACCGATCCGGCGCAGGCGCTGACGCACGGTGTTGCCGTGGCAGTGCAGGGCCCGTGCGGCCCCTTCGGTGGAGCCGGAGGCCGCGTACCAGGCGGTGAGCGTGCCGATGAGTACGGTGCGCTGCCCGTCGGGGAGGTCGAGGAGCGTGCCGAGGACCGAGCGGGCCATGCGGGCGGCGACGTCCGGGGAGTGCGCCACGAGTCCGGCGAGCGGGCCGTCGTCGAAGGTGGCGACCGGGGGGCCGGCGGGGTCGGCGGTGGCCAGGGCGAGACGGGCCAGTCGCAGGCCGGTGGCGCAGTCGGCGAGGCTCGTGAACACGGGGCTCGCCCCGAAGCGGAGGGCGGCCGACCGCTGGAGCACGTCCGACATCCGGTCCGGGGTGGAGCGGTCGCGGACCGCCACCAGCCCGGCCAGGAGGCCGGCGGTGCGGCTCCAGGCGGAGGCGATGCCGTGGGCGGCGAGCCGGTTGCCGAGCTCGGGCGCCGGTCCGGCCGGCGGGTCGGCGACGAGCACCACGAACGGGCCGTCGTAGGGCAGGCGCAGGGTGTCGGCGGCCCGCCAGAGGGCCTCCGTGGTGCGGGCGGTGCCGTCGAGGAGTTCGGTGAGGGCCGGGGCCCGGGGGCCGTCGGGTTCGTCGGCCGCGGTCGTCGCGTTGCGGTAGGCGGCGGTGATCTCGTGGGCGCCCGTCTCGATCAGCGCGAGGAGGCGGGCGGCGCCGTCGGGCAGGGCGGCGAGCGCGTCGGGGCCGGCTCCGCGCGCCTCGTCGGTCAGCTCCTCCAGGAGCAACCGTCCCCCCGCGTGGTAGGCGGCGATCAGCGCGGGCAGCGGGACGCCCTGGCCGGCGCGTCGCCGTGCGGTGGCGGTGGCCGGGGCGGGGCTGTAGAGACCGGCGAGGGCGCGCAGGGCGAAGGTCAGGTGGGCGCGGCAGGAGCCCCGCAGCTCGTCGACGGGAACCAGCCGGCGGTAGGCGGCGGCGCCGGAGGGGGCGAGGATCCGGTCGGCGGCGCGTTCGCTCAGGTCGGTCAGTCGCCCGTTGAGGGCGGTGGCCAGTAAGCCGATGCGCCGATCCGTCGCGTGGAGGGTGGCGGGGTGGTCGGGCATGGCCGCATCTTAACGACGTGTCCGACATTGTCGAACGACATATGTCATTGTCGTCGATCACACGATCCGGCCGCGGATCCTGTCCGACGCTCCCTCACCGGGCGCGCACCGTCCCGCAGATCATCGTGCAGGAGCTTCTCGGCTCCGCAGGAAACCGCCGGACCTCTGCCGACCCTTGCCGACCCCCGCCGAGCCTTGCCGGACACCGGGCGAACCTCCGCCGCCCCCCCGCCGGGCCCCGGCGACCCCCTCCGCGCCCCCACCGATCTCCAGGGACACTCATGCGATTCCCGCGCGCCGCCCTACCCGCGCTCGCCGCACTGCTGACCGCCCTCGTGACCACCACCCCGGCCGCCGCCGTGGAAAACGGTGACCTCCACGACGCCTTCTACGCACCCCCGCCCGGCGAGATCACCGCCCGACCGGGCGAGGTGATCCGGCGCCGCGCCGCCGCGTTCCGCGTCGAACCGACGGGCCTGCTCGACCAGCGCGTCCGCTCCTGGCAGGTGCTCTACGGCTCCCTCGACGTCGACGGCCGCCCGATCGCCGTCTCCGGCACGGTGCTCGTCCCCGAGGCACCGTACGACGGACCCGGCCCGCGCCCCGTGGTCGCGCACGCCATCGGCACCCACGGCCTGGGCGACCGGTGCGCCCCCTCGCGGGCGCTGGCCGAGGGCACCCAGTACGAGGGCGTCGTCATCAAGGCCATGCTGGAGCGCGGCTGGGCCGTGGTCGCCACGGACTACCAGGGGCTCGGCACCCCCGGCGGCCACAGCTACGTCAACGGGCGGGCCGAGGGCCAGGCCGTGCTGGACTCGGTGCGCGCCGCCCAGCGGCTGCCCGAGGCGGGGCTCGCCGCCGACGCGCCGGTCGTCGTCGCCGGCTACTCGCAGGGCGGCCAGGCGGCGAGTTGGGCCGCCGAGCTGCACCCCTCGTACGCGCCGGAGTTGAGGCTGCGCGGCGCCTCGGTCGGAGCGCCGGCCGCGGACCTCCTCGCGGTGGCCCGGGGGGTGGACGGCAGCCCGGCCTTCGGTTTCGGCCTGACGGCCGCGGTGGGCCTCGGGCACGCCTACCCGGAGCTGCCGCTGGACGAGCTGTTCACCGACCACGGCCGCGCGCTGCTGGCCGACATCGCCGACGACTGCACGCTGGAGATCGCCACGAAGTACGGGATGCACCGCTGGGACAGGTTGACGACCGAGGACCCGTTCGCGCGGGCTGACTGGCGCGGCCGGCTCGACGAGCAGCGGGCCGGGCGGCAACGCCCGGCGGTGCCGGTGCGGCTGTACCACTCGCGCCTGGACGACGTGATCCCCTACCGGGTGGGCACCGGGCTCAAGGACCGCCTGTGCGGGCTCGGCGCGTCCGTCGACTGGGACACGTACCTGGTGCCGACCCACATCGCCGCCTTCTACGCCGCCGCCCCGGCGACCGTCGGGTGGTTGGCGGACCGCATCGAGGGCCGGCCGGTGGAGAACGACTGTTGAGCCGCGGGGCCCGCCCCGGCGCGGCCCCGTGTGGCGCGGCCCCGAGGGGCGGCCGAGAATGGGATGGGGCCGTACGGGTGACGGGGCCGCCCGCCCGGAACGAGGCGCCCGCCCGCACGAGGCGCCCGCCCGGACCGCCCCGGCCCGCCCGGAGCGGCGGGTGCGGCGGTGCGCGGGGCACGCCGGGGGCGCGCCTCCCTCCCCGGACGCGCAAAGGACCCAGGTGATCGCAGATGTGCCGATGGCTCGCCTACTCGGGGACACCCCTGCTGCTCGACACCATCCTCTACCGGCCCGCCCACTCCCTGATCGACCAGAGCCTGCACTCCAAGCTCGGCGTGGAGACCACGAACGGCGACGGGTTCGGCGTCGGCTGGTACTCGGACGACAACCCCACGCCGGCGCTCCTGCGGGACGTCGGCCCGGCCTGGAACAACCGCAACCTGCGGGAGATGGCCGACCACGTCCGCTCGCACCTGTTCTTCGCCCACATCCGCGCCTCGACCGGCACCGCGGTGCAACAGTCGAACTGCCACCCCTTCCGGCACGGCCGCTGGATGTTCATGCACAACGGCGCCATCGCCGACTTCCACCTGATGCGCCGGGACCTCACCCTGCTCGTCGACCCGGCGCTGTACCCGCACATCGAGGGCACGACCGACTCCGAGGTCATGTTCCACCTGGCCCTCACCTTCGGCCTGGACGCGGACCCGCCGGCCGCCGTGGCCCGGATGGCGGGAGTGGTGGAGCGCGTCGGGCACGAGCACGGGGTGGAACTCCCGCTCCAGATGACGCTCGCGATCACCGACGGCGAGCGCGTCTGGGCCTTCCGCTACTCCAGCGCGCGGGCGTCCCGGTCGTTGTTCTACAGCAGTCGGGTGGACACCCTGCGCCGGCTGCACCCCGACGTGGCGTTCCTGCGCGACATCGGCGAGGAGACCCGCCTCATCGTGTCCGAACCCCTCGGTGATCTGCCCGGGGCGTGGCACGAGGTACCGGAGAGCAGTTACGGCGTCGTGCAGTCGGGTGCCGACGAGCTGTTCCCCTTCGCGCCGGTCGCCCCGTGAGGGCCGGCCCGGGACCGCGACGTCCCTCGGCCGCCGCCCGGCCGGGCGGCGGTTTCCCCGACCTCCCGGTGGAGAGCCGATGCGCCCCTACCCTCCCATCGCCGAGCACGGTCTGATCGGGGACCTCCAGACCTGCGCCCTCGTCTCGTCCGAGGGGGTCATCGACTGGTTCTGTTCACCGCGCTTCGACTCCCCCAGCATCTTCGCGAGCCTGCTCGACGCCGACCGCGGCGGCTGGTTCGCCATCACCGCGGACACCACGAGCGCCGATCGGGACGGGGCCGGGCACCCCCGCGACGTCGTCACCCGCCAGCTCTACCTGGCCGACACCGCGGTGCTCATCACCCGTTCCCTGACCCCGGAGGGCGTCTGCGAGGTCATCGACTTCATGCCCGTCGACTCCCCGCACACCGCCACCGACCGGCACGTGGTGGTACGCGTCATGCGGGTGGTGCGCGGCACCGCGCGCCTGCTCCTGGAGTGCCGGCCGCGCTTCGACTACGGCCGGGCGCCGCACGAACTCGGCTGCGACGGTACCTCCGCCCGCTTCGAGGGCCCCGGCGTCACCGCGCACCTCCAGGCCCTGGGCCCCGTCGTCTTCGAGGCCGACGGGACGGACGTACGGGCGGAGGTCACCCTGGCCGAGGGCGGACGCGCGGCCGTCGTGCTGACCGTCTGCGACGCGGACGGCGAGGACCCACCGCCCGTGAGCGCGGACGACGTACTGCGGGCCTTCGACGCCGTGCGCGCGTACTGGCACGGCTGGATCGCCCGCTGCACCTACCGGGGACGCTGGCAGGAGATGGTCAACCGCTCGGCGATCACCCTCAAGCTCATGACCTACGCCCCGACCGGCGCGCCCATCGCCGCCGCCACCGCGGGCCTGCCCGAGCAGGAGGGCGGCGAGCGCAACTGGGACTACCGCTACACCTGGATCCGTGACGCCTCCCTCGCCGTGCGCGCCATGCGCGACCTCGGCTTCACCGAGGAGGCGCACGCCTTCCGCGACTGGCTGATCCGGCGGCTGAGGGACGGCGGGGCCCCGAACGGCGAACCCCTGCAGATCATGTACCGGGTCGACGGGGACCCGTACCTGGACGAGGAGGTGCTCGACCACCTGGAGGGGTGGCGGGGATCCGCCCCGGTGCGCGTGGGCAACGGCGCGGCGGACCAGCTTCAGATGGACATCTACGGGGAGGCCGTCTACGGGCTCTCCCAGGTCGGCCAGGTCGGCGACCTGGTGGGCTTCGACGACTGGCGGCACTGCGCCGCCCTGCTGGACTGGTTGTGCGAGCACTGGGACCGCCCCGACGAGGGCATATGGGAGACCCGGGGCGGGCGCAAGGACTTCACCTACAGCCGACTCATGTGCTGGGTCGCCCTGGACCGGGGGATCCGCCAGGCCACGGCCACCGCCCGGCCCGGCGACCTCCCCCGTTGGACCGCCGCGCGGAACGCGATCCTCGAACAGGTGATGGACCTCGGCTGGAGCGCGGAACGCCGGGCGTTCGTCCAGGAGTACGACAGCGAGGTGCTGGACGCCTCCCTGCTGCTCATGCCCCTGGTCGGCTTCCTCGCGCCCAAGGACCCGCGCTGGCTGTCCACCCTCGACGCCATGGAGTGCGACCTCGTGTCCGACAGCCTCGTCCACCGCTACGACCCGGCGGCCTCCCCGGACGGTCTGCGGGGCTCCGAGGGCACCTTCTCGCTGTGCACGTTCCTGTACGTGTACGCCCTCGCCCGGGCCGGCCGTGGCCACCAGGCCCGCTACGCCTTCGACAAGATGCTCACGTACGCCAACCACGTGGGGCTGTTCGCCGAGGAGATCGGCCTGACCGGCGAACAGCTCGGCAACTTCCCCCAGGCCTTCACCCACCTTGCCCTGATCACCGCGGCGCTCGCCCTCGACACCGAACTCGACGGGGCCGCGGGCGCCGCCTGACGGCTGCCCTTCGAGGGAGTGCGCGCCATGGTGCTCGACCTGCTGCTCATCGGCCTGGCGGTCACGCTGTTCCCGCTGCCCGTCATGGCCTTCGTCCTGGTCGTCTCCTCGCCCCACGGGGCCCGCAAGGGCCTGGCGTTCGTCCTCGCCTGGCTGGCGTGCCTCGTGGCCGTGATGGCGGTCGTCCTGCTCCTCACCGACGGGCAGCCACCGCCGCCCCGCTCACCGCCGTCCGTCGCGGCGCTCTCGGCCACCCTGGTCATCGGTGTCTGCCTGGTCGCCTACGGCGAGTACAGGCGCCGCCGCGGCCGGCACGCCTCCCCCGCCACAGAGTCCGGCGCCACGGGGGCCACCGTGCGCAAGCGCCCCCGGCGCTCCCGGACGGACGACATCAGCGCCTGGTCGGCGGCGGTCCTCGCGGTGCTCCTGCAACCGTGGGGGATGGTCGGCGCGGCGGCGGCGACCGTCGTACGGGCGGACCTCTCGCACGCCGCCTCGTTCCTGTCCCTCATGGGCTTCTGCTTCCTGGCCACCTCCACCCTGTTGGCCATGGAGCTGTACATGGTGTTCTCGCCCGAGCGGGCGCAGCGCTCTCTGCTGCGCCTGCGCGGGTGGCTGGAGGGCCACAAGGAGCCGGCGATCATCCTCGTCTGCCTCCTGCTGGGGCTGTGGCTCGTGGGTAGGAGCCTGTACCAACTGACCGGCTGACCCCTCCGCCGCGCGCCCCCCGGACCTCAGCCCTCAGCCCTCAGCCCTCAGCCCGAACCGTGCCCCTGCGCGCCGAGGGCCGCCTCCAGTCGGGCGATGTCCTCGGCGTCCTTGGCGCGTCGGGGTCGGGAGGGGTCCCAGACCGGCATCATCCGCTTGATCTCGATCTGGGCCCGCGGAGCGACGATCGCGCAGCGCAGTCCGCCGATGCGGCCGGGCCCGGCGGCATCGAGCATGCCCTCGGGCCAGGGCGCGCCGGCCCACGGGCCCCCGGCGACCACCACGCGGCCGGCGGCGTCCCGGTCCAGGAGGGTGAAGCTGCTGTCGAGCCCTTGCTTGGCGAAGTCGAGTTGCAGGTCGGGCGGCGGTCCCGGCACCGGTCGCCAGCCGTGGTCCGGGAGGGCCTTCGCCAGGGCCTCGGCGTCGTGTGACCGGGCGAACCAGTCGACGTCCTCGTGGTCGCGCGTGACCTCGCCGAGGAAGAAGTCCATGGCCCACCCGCCGCGGAGCCACAGGGGAACCCCCAGCGCTTCGGCGATGCCCAGGGTCTCGGCAATCAGGCGCAGTTGTCGGTCGGCGCGTTCTGTGTCCACGGCGAGGCAGGCTACGCGACGCGGGTCGAGGGAGCAGTCGAATGACTGATGTCCCGCGTGCGTCCTCGGCGGCACAGTGGGCTTGCTCCGGCGCACAGGGCAGTCGGAGCGACACCCGTGGCACACGAGGACAGAGGAGTCTCCCGATGGACCTGCGCAGAACGGTTTCGAGGATCGCGGTGGGCGCCGCCACGCTGACGACGGTGGTCGTCGCGACGACGACGAGCGCGAACGCCGCCATCCTGACCGACATCCAGACCGGGTCCGGCAAGTGCCCCGCCAACTGGGTGTGCCTGTGGAGCGAGAACAACTTCATCAAGGGCGCCGCCGGGAACGGCTTCGACTTCGGCGCCGTCGGTTCCGACGAGAACCAGGCGGACATGGGCAAGTTCGCCTTCGACTCCAAGTACTGGCGCTGGAAGGGCATGCCGGACGCCACCTCCTCGGTCGTGAACAACACCCGCGGCGGCGTCTGTTTCTACGAGCACACCAACTACGGCGGGCTGGAGTTCAGGATCGGGGCCGGGGAGAAGTGGGCCTCCGTCCCGTCGTGGATCAACGACAGGATCAGCTCCTTCAAGTTCTGCTGAGCGGGCCCCGCCCGGTCCTCCCCGGACCGCGGGATCCCACCCACCCCACCCACACCCCACCGACACCACAGGACCGGCGCATCCGCCCGGATCCGCGAGAGAGGGACCATGTTCGCGAAGAGCAGGACGACGAGGCTCGGACTGTGCGCCGCCGCCGCGACCACGCTGGTCATGACGCTGGCTTCGTCGGCGAGCGCCGCCAACGTCTTCAACATCGGCCACGGGGCCGGGTCGTGCCCCGACAACCACGTCTGCCTGTGGCCGGAGGGCAACTTCATCGAGAGGTCGTTCGCCAACGACCACAAGTACTCCTCCGTCGCGTCGAACCAGAACGTCGGCGACATGGGCAAGCTCGGTCGGGACTCGGCCGGCGACAAGGGGATGCAGGACGTCACCTCGTCCGTGCTGAACAACACGGGCAGCGCCGTCTGCTTCTACGAGCACAACAACTACGGCGGCATGGAGTTCAGGATCGGCCCCCGGGAGCACTGGCCCTCCGTCCCCTCGTGGATCAACGACAAGATCAGCTCCTTCAAGCGCTGCTGACCACCAATCACTGACCTCTTCTCGAACCGAACGGATGGTAACCGCAATGGCCGGCAGGAAAAGGGCGAGGATCGGACTGTGTGCCGTCGCCGTCACCGGATTGCTCATGACCGCGGCGACGTCCGCGAGCGCCAACGTGATCCTGGGCATCGGGCAGGGCGCCGGAGCGTGCCCCGCCAACCACGTGTGCCTGTGGTCCGACAACGACTTCGTCAGACCCTCCAGCGGGCACAAGTTCGGTGCGATCGCCTCGGACCAGAACGTCACCGACATGGGGAAGTTGAAGAAGGACGGAGCCCTGTGGACGGGCATGCAGGACGTCACGTCGTCCGTGCTGAACAACACCGGCGCCGCCGTGTGCTTCTACGAGCACAACAACTACGGCGGCGCGCAGTTCAGGATCGGGCCGTGGGAGAAGTGGTTCTCCGTCCCCTCGTGGATCAACGACAGGATCAGCTCCTTCACGTTCTGCTGAGCGGGCCGCACCGCCGGACGCTTCGCGGGAGCGGAGCGTCCGGCGGCCGGCGTTGACCGAATCCATGCAGGTCAGCGGGCGCGGATCTTCGTAGGATGGGTGCAGCTCCTCCGGGAGGCACCTGTCCCGGAGGTCACATGCCGCACCACCCCCCTCGCCGGTTGCTCGGACGGAACCGGGAACTGGAGGCACTGGAGCGGCTGCTGCGCGACGTCCGCGAGGGCCGCAGTCGGGTGCTGGTGGTGCGCGGCGAGGCCGGCGTCGGCAAGTCGGCCCTGCTCGACCGGCTGGCGGAGCGGGCCGCGCCGGCGCGCACCGTGTACGCGGCCGGCGTCGAGGCGGAGTCCGACTTCGCCTACTCGGCCCTGCAACGCCTGTGCGCCCCGCTGCTGTCGCACCTCGATCGGCTGCCGGCGGTGCAACAGGACGCCCTGCGCGTCGCGTTCGGTCTGAGCGCGGGGCGTCCGCCCGAGATGTTGCTGCTCGGGATCGCGGTCCTCGGGCTCTTCGCCGAGGCCGCCACCGATTCCCCGCTGGTGTGCCTGGTCGACGACGCCCAGTGCCTGGACCTCATGTCCCGGCGGATCCTGGCGTTCGTCGGGCGCCGGTTGGACGCCGAGTCGGTGGCGTTGGTGTTCGCCGAGCGGACCACCGACGGCGAGGAGGGGGAGGCCGGGGAGGCCTTCGCCGGGCTGCCGCACCTCACCCTGCGCGGGCTGGCCGACGCCGACGCCCGGGCGCTGCTCGACAGCGTGCTGCCGGGGCCGGTCGACCCCCGCGTGCGGGACCGGATCATCGCCGAGACCGGCGGGAACCCGCTCGCCCTGATGGAGTTGCCCCGGGTCCTGTCGCCGGTGGAGCAGGCCTTCGGCTTCGCGGGCCCCGGCGCCGGCCCGCTGACCACCCGGGTCGAGGACGGCTTCCGGCGGCGCGTCGACGCGTTGCCGGCCGATACGCGCGCCCTGCTCCTGGTCGCGGCGCTGGAACCGGTCGGGGACGCGCCGGTGCTGTGGCACGCGCTGCGCCTGCTCGGCATCGGCATCGAGGCCGCCGCGCCGGCCGAGGCTGCGGGCCTGATCACCCTCGGGGCGCCGGTGCGTTTCCGCCACCCGCTGGTGCGTTCGGCCGTCTGGCGCGGCGCGGACGCGCCGGCGCTGCGCGCGGCGCACCGCGCGCTGGCCGAGGCCACCGACGCCGACCGCGACCCCGACCGTCGGGCCTGGCACGAGGCACACGCCGCCGTGGGCCCGCACGAGCCGGTCGCCGCCGCGCTGGAACGCTCCGCCGACCGCGCCCTGGCGCGCGGCGGGCGGGCGGCCGCCGCCTCCTTCCTCGAACGCGCCGCCGCGCTCACCCCCGACCCGGGGGAACGGGCCCGGCGGGCCCTGGCCGCCGCGGGCGCCCACCTCGCGGCGGCCGTACCGGCCCGGGTACCCGATCTGCTGGCCGCCGCCGAGCTCGGACCGCTGGACCCGTTGCAGTCGGCCCACGCGGGTCGGCTGCGGGCCAAGGCCTCGGCCATGACCCATCCGGGGCTCGGCGCGGTACAGCCGTTGCTCGACGCGGCGGGCCCGCTGGCGGGCCTCGATCCGGCCGCCGCGCGGGAGACCTGCCTCGCGGCGTTCGGCGCGGCCATCTGGGCCGGCCGCTACGACGCGAGCGGACTGCGGCGGGCCGCGGAGGCGGCCCGTCTCCTGCCGCCCGGAGAGGAGACGGCGGGGGTCTTCCTGCGGGCCCTGATGGCGTGGACCTCGGACGGGCCGGTCGCCGCCTTCCCGCTGCTGGCGCGGGCGGTGCGCTCCCTCACCGCCGAGGAGGACCTGGCCGTGCTGTGGCCGGCCGCGAACGCGGCCGTGGAGCTGGGCGACCTGCGGGCGTGGCTGGACATCACCGGGCGGGCGGTCCGCTTCGCCCGGACGACGGGGACGCTGTCGATCCTCTCGACGGCGCTGCCCTACCGGGCGGCCTCGCTGGGCTTCGCGGGGCGCTTCGACGAGGCCTGGGACCTGCTGGACGAGGCCGCGGCCGTCGAGGAGGCGGCGGGCGCGGCCACGAGCATGGTCTCGGCGGCCCTGCTCAGCGCCTACCGAGGGCGGGAACGACCGGCCCTGGAGCGGATCGGGGCCATGGAACGGGAGGGCGAGGAGCGGGGGCTCGGCCGGCTCACCGGCATGGCGGCGTGTGCGCGGGCCGTGCTCCACAACGGCCTGGGCGACTACCCGCGCGCCATGGAGGCGGCGCTGCGGGGCGGGGAGTACCGGGACATGGTCGTGCACCACTGGACCTGCGCCGAGTTGGTCGAGGCCGCGGCGCGGGCCGGGCATCCGGACGTGGCGGCACGGGCCCGCGAGCGGCTGACCGACTGGGCGCGCGCGGGTACGCCCTGGGCCCTCGGCGCGTCGGCGGTCGCCGACGCCCTGACCTCGGGTGCGGCGCGAACCGAGGACCGCTACCGCGAGGCCCTCGACCACTTCGGCCGGGGCGGGCTCGGCGTGTTCGAGGCGCGGACCCGGCTGTTGCTCGGCGAATGGCTGCGGCGTCGGGGCCGGCGCACCGAGGCCCGTGCCGAACTGCGCGCCGCGCACGGGGCGGCGTCGGCGATGGGCATGGAGGCGTACGCCGAGCGGGCCCGGCGGGAGCTGCTCGCCACCGGTGAGACCGTCCGCGAACGGAAGCCCGGCACACCGGTCCTGACCCCGCAGGAGGCCCGGATCGCCCGGCTCGCGGCGACCGGGCACCCGAACGCGGAGATCGGGGCGCAGCTGTTCCTCAGCCCGCGCACGGTCGAGTGGCACCTGCGCAAGGTCTTCACCAAGCTGGGGGTCTCCTCGCGTCGCGAGATCGAGGGCGCCCTCCCCGCGCGCTGACCACGTGCCCTCCTCAGACCTCGTGGACCTCCTCCGTCCGGCTCAGCGCGTCGCGCAGCCCCGCCCGGGTGGTGATGCCCAGTTTGGGGAAGGCGCGGTACAGGTGCGAGCCGACGGTGCGGGGCGACAGGTGCGTCCGCTCGCCGATCTCCTTGTTGGTCAGGCCGCTCGCGGCCAGGTCGGCGATGCGGCGTTCCTGCCAGGTCAGCGCGGGCGCGGCAGGGGTCGAGGCACGGGGCCGCGTCCCGGTCCCGCCCAGGGCGGCGCGGGCCCTGTCGGTCCAGCCGGCCGCGCCGAGACGCTCGAACGCCTCGGCCGCCGGCAGCAGGTGGCGCCGCGCCGCCGCCCTGCCCTCGACGCGACGTACCCGCAGTCCGTACGCGAACCGGATCCGGGCCGACTCGAACGGGAACCGGTCCGCGTCCGGGTGGGACGCGGCGCGCGCGAACATCTCGGCGGCCTCCCGATCGTCCCCGGCGGTCATGGCCAGCGCGCCGTGGGTGATCAGGTCCTGGCGGGGCGAGACGGCCGGCAGACCGGCGTCCCGGGCGGCCAGGGCGTGCGCCCGGGCCTGCGCGGCGCGTCCGGTGTGCAGGGCGGCCTCGACGAGGTCGAGGAGGGTGCGCGGCGCCTGGTACGCGTACGGTCGGAAGCTGCCCGGCGGGGTGATGCCGGTGGCGTGGCGGTACGCCTCCTCGTGGTCGCCGCGGCCGAGCGCGGCGGTCGCCGCCGCGGAGGCGGCGACCTGGGTGAGGAATCCCAGTCCGCGCGGGCGGGCCCAGGCCTCCACCTCGGCCCGCAGGTCCCGGGAGCGGTCGACCTCCCCGCGCAGCGCGGCGAGTTGGGCCAGGTACGCGCGGCTCTGGTGCGCGAACAGGTGGTGGCCGTGTTCGACGGCCAGCTCCAGTCCGCGCCGGCCGCTCTCCTCGGCCTCGGCCCACTCGCCGACCGCCATCCGGTCGAGCGTGATCTGGTGCAGCATCACCATGCCGGTGGCCAGGGCCCCGGTCTCCAGTTCCCGCTCCACGACGCGCTGGAGGTGGGGGCGGTAGCGGTTCAGGAGGTCGAGGTGGTAGGCGGCGACGCCCAACCGCGTGACGTCCCAGGGCTCCAGGTCTGGCAGGTGGGCGGCGGCGCGGCGCACCGGCTCGGCCCACCGGGCGCCGTGGCGGTTCACGTCGCTCCAGGTGCCGCTGTAGATGCGCGCGCGTTCGCCGACGAGGCCGCCCAGGGAGGCGAGGAGGGCGTGCGTGCTCTCCCACGTGGCGCGGTCGCCGCTGTACTGGCTGATGGCCAGGAGGAGAATCACCAGCCGGTCGAGCACCTCGCCGCGTCCGTTCCGCCGGTCGGGATCCTCGCGTCCGTCGGGTGCGTCGCGCGCGTCGTCGGGCGCGGCCCCCGGTGCGCCGTCCCGGAGCCCTTCGATCGCGGCGGTGACCTGTGGGTGGGTGGAGCGGACGTCCCCGTCCTGGTAGAGCGCCTGGTACGCGGTCGCCAGCACCGCGGCCGGCGACCGGTCCGCGCCGGGCGCGGGGTCCGCCCGGACCAGCAGGTGCGCCCGGCCGGGGCGGGCGGCGTGGCCGGCGACGAAGGCCGCCTCGGCCAGGCGTCGCGACCGGTCGGTTCGGCTCTCGCTGAGCTCGGCGGCGCGGGTCAGCCGGCTCACGGCGGCCAGGGCGCCGCCGCGCCGGGTCGCGCGGTCGGCCGCCGCCTCCAGGGCGGCGGCGATGTCCTCGTCGGGGTCGACGGTGGCCGCGGCCAGGTGGGTCGCCCGCCGTTCGAGGTCGCCCGCATGGAAGCGCGCCAGGGCCAGGTGGGCGGCGCGGCGCCGGCTCGGCGCGGCCATCTGCACGACGGTGGAGCGCACCAGGGGGTGGCGGAAGACGAGGTCGTCGCCGGCCGCCCCGACGTCGAGCAGCCCGGCGGCCACGGCCGCGTCGGCGTCGCGCATGACGTAGCTGGCGGTGGGGACGGCGCCGGTGGTGCCCGCTCCGTCGAGCGCGCCCATCAGCAGCTCGGTCCGCACGCGGTCGTCGAGGGCCTCGACGCGGGCGCCGAAGAGGCGTTGGAGCCTGCGGGGCAGCGGCAGGCCGTGCCGGTCGACGAGGTCGTCGACCGCGAGCGCGTCCGGCCTGCCGGTGAGGTGGGCGAGGTGGGCGGGCAGCTCCAGCAGGGCCAGTGGGTTGCCGCGGGCCTGTTCGAGGACGACGCGGCGCAGCCGTCGGTCCAGGTCCGGGTGGCGTCGGTCCAGCAGGTGCGCCGCGTCCTCGTCGGTGAGGGCGGCGACCGGCAGTTCGGGCAGTGCGGGGGTGTCGAAGCGTGACGTGGTGTCGGTGCGTACGGCGACCAGCAGCTTCACCGGGCCGCCGGTCAGGCGCCGACCGACGAAGCCGCAGACGTCGGCGGAGGCGTCGTCGAGCCACTGGGCGTCGTCGAGGACCAGCAGGGGCGTCCCGCCGCGGGTGAGGGACAGCAGGCCGAGGACGGCGATGCCGAGGGTCATGACGGAGGGCTGGTCTCCCGGTGCCGCGCCGAACACGGCGTCGAAGGCCGCCCGGCTCGCTTCGTCCAGGCGCGCGGTGTCGGCGAGCAGCGGGTGGAGGAGCTGGTGCAGCCCGGCGTAGGGCAGCGCGGACTCCTCCTCGACTCCGGTCGCCCGCAGGACGCGGTGTCCCTCGCGTTCGGCCGTCGCGGCGGCGTGGCGCAGCAGCGCGCTCCTGCCGACCCCGGCGTCCCCCCGCAGGACGAGGGCCCGGCCGGTGTCGGACCTCACGAACGCCGCGAGTTCCGCCTGTTCGCGCTCGCGGCCCACCATCGCCGTGGTGATCGGTTCCATGCCCGTCCTGTCTCCCGCCGGTCTCGCCCGTGGCGTGCGCCGGCTCCGACGGCCGCGCGTCCGTCCCTCACGATCCCCGGGCCCGGGCGCCGTCGAGCCGGTGTCGAACCCTGGTCGTCCCGGGCCCGTGCCCTGGCCGGTACCCGGGCCCCGCACCCTGGCCGGTCCCCCTCAGGCCCCGGCCGTGCAGAACAGGCGGCGCGGCCGAACCCGGTGGCGTACGCAGGAGGCCGTCGCGGGCGAGTGCGGAGGCGGCGAGCGTCAGCACGTCCGCGAAGACCTCGGTGCCGCTGTCGGTCATCTCCGGGTACCGGCCGTCACTCCCGTGGAACACGTTCACGACTCCGGCGTGGGAGCGCCGGCCCCGGGCGGCGGTCCCGGGCGGGATCGGGCCGAAAGCGGTGGGGGCATCTCATGGCGTTCGTACCGAATCATCCCCGCTCCAGAGAAGGACGGCTGGACAGGGTCGCCGTGCGGTGGTGCACCATGACGGGGGCTTCAACGGGGAAGCCGCCGTGGAAGGAGGCTGCGATGCTCGAGTGGAAACCCCTGGACACCGGGCGCCGCCCCGTCCCCGACCCCGCCGCGACCGTCTCCGTGTGGGCGTCGGCGGCCGCGGCCGCCCTGCTCGTCGTGATCGCCTTCAACCTCCTGGGACACCAGAGCCTGACGACGGCCGGCCTCCTGGTCCTGTCGCTGATGGTCGCCGCGGCCAGCACCGGCGCCCGCCTCGCCGCCGCGCCGGGCACCGCCCTGCTGTGCTGGGCCGTCCTCAACGCCTTCGGCGCCCCGCCCATCGGTGAGCTCACCTGGACCGCCCCGCACGACCTCGCCCGCATCGCGTGCCTGCTCACGGCCGCCGCCACCGGCACGGCCGCGGCCCGTCTCTCCCACGCGCGCGCCGCCTACCACCGACTGGCGCCGTGACGGTGCGAAGGTCGTGCGCGCCGGGGCGCGAAAACCGTTGGAGCGGTGCGGCCCCGGCCTGTTAGCGTCCGCGTCATGTGTTCCGTCATCCACAACCGGCAGTCCCTGCGCCCCCGGTCGGCCGTCTGACCCCGTGTCGCCCTCCTGGCGGTCGGCACCGGGTCCCGCACGTCCACCGTTCGCCTCCGGATGACGAGGATCCTCACCATGCGCACCGACGCGCGCCGCCCCCTGTTCCTGCTCGTGCACGGCGGTTCCGGCAATGCCCGGACCTGGGAACCGTTGCAGAACGAACTGGCCCTGCTGGGCCACCTCTCGTACGCCGTCGACCTGCCCGGCCACGGGGCACACGCCGACGGCCCCGCCGCCTACCACCGTCTGCCCCAGGATCCGGTGGCCCTGGCCGCCGCGCCCTCCCCGATGTGCGGTGTGACGTTGCGGGACAACGTCACGCACGTGCTGGGCATCGTGCGCCGGGTCGCCGCGCGCCGTCCGGTGGTCCTGGTCGGCCACAGCCTCGGCGGTCTGACGATCAGCGCCGTCGCCAACGCCGCGCCGGAACTGCTGCGGCGGGTGGTGCACCTCTCCGCCCTGTGCCTGGGCGACCCGGCCATGCTCACCGAGCCGTGGGGCGTGGTCGACGACAACCTGCTGAACGACGCGGCGGCCCGGATCGTGGTGCCGACGGACCTGCCCGACCCCGGTGTCGTCCGGCTGAACTGGCGTGCCGCGCACGGTGATCCGGAGCTGTTCGCCGCGTTGAAGGCGGCCGTCATGGCCGATGCGTCGGACCACCGGTTCCGGCTGTTGCTGGACTGCCTGGATCCGGACGAGAACCACGCGGTGTGGGAACCGGCCGCGCTGGTGCGGGCCGACGGGTGGGGGCGCGTCCCGCACACCTACGTCCGTCTCTCCGAGGACCGGGGCATCGCCCCGGCCGTCCAGGACCACATGATCCGCACGGCGGACGCGTTGACCCCGGACAATCCGTTCGACGTGCGCACCCTGGCCGCCTCCCACGTCGGCTGGTTCGGCCGTCCGCGGCTCTTCGCCGACCTGTTGGCCGAGCTGGCCTGACGCCGACGGGTGCCCGCCGCCGCCGCTCCCTCAGCCCCGTTCGGGCGGGCCCGGGGGGTCGGGGGTGGAGGCTTCGGGGGCGGCGGCTTCGGCAGTGGCGGCTTCGGCGGGTGGGGGCGATGGCTCGTCCCCGCCCGTGGGAGCCGGCCTCCTGATGCTGAGCACCACCGATCCGGCCAGGACGACGACGATGACGGCCAGGCTGACCGGGGAGGGGATCTCCGGGACGGCGGGGCTGATCAGCTTGTGGGACGCCTGGAGGACGAGTTTGACGCCGATGAAGCCGAGGATGATCGCCAGGCCCCGGTTGAGGTAGTGGAAGCGGTCCAGGAGTCCCGCGAGCATGAAGTACAGGGCCCGCAGTCCGAGGATGGCGAAGGCGTTGCTGGTGTAGACGATGAAGGCGTCGTCACTGACCGCGAGGACGGCCGGCACGCTGTCGACGGCGAAGATCAGGTCGGCCGCCTCAATGGCGGCGACCACAGCGAGCAGCGGGGTCGCCACCCGCTTGCCGGCCTCCTTGACGAAGAACCTGGCTCCGGCGTACTCGTCGCGGACGGGGACGACCTTGCGCAGCAGGCGTACGGCGAGGCTGCGGCCGGGGTCGAAGCTGTCCTGTTCGTCCCGGACGAGCTTGTAGGTGCTGTAGAACAACACGGCCGCGAAGACGAACAGCACGGCGGTGAAGCGGTTCACGACGGCGACGCCGAGGGAGAGGAAGATCCCGCGGAAGACGAGGGCGCCGATGACGCCGAAGAAGAGCACCCGGTGTTGGTAGGCGCGGGGCACCTTGAAGTAGGCGAAGATCACCGCGAAGACGAAGAGGTTGTCGACGGACAGGCTCTTCTCCAGCAGCCAGGCCGTGGTGTACTCCGTGCCGGCGGTCACCCCGAGCACGAGGAACACGACCAGGCCGAAGGTCAGGGCGAGGCCCACCCACACGCCGCTCCAGGCCGCGGCCTCCCGGAAGCCGATGACGTGGACGTCGCGGTGGGCCAGCAGGTCGACCGCCAGCGACACCACCACCGTCACGGCGAACGCCCCCCACAGCCAGAGCGGGACGTCGAGCGTCACGGGCCCGGGCTCCGTCCGGACGCGTCGGGCTCGCTCGCCCGCCGCTCGGCGGGGCCGCTCTCACGGCAGGAGGGGTTCGCGCAGGGCGCGTCGTCGTAGAGGGGGACGTAGACGCCCATGGTCTTGTGCCGCCGCACCGTCGCCGGCAGCGGCTGCTTGCAGGTCGGGCAGACGTGTCCGGGTCGAGTCGCCGCGGGGTGCTTTTCTTCGTACATGTACTGACTTTACGTCCGCTTTGCCCGGATTTGAAGCCCCTTTGAAGGAAAGGGGCCCGCCTCCTCAGGCGCCGGTGCGGCCCTCCCGGCCGAACGCGAGGCCGAACAGGCGTCGCCAGTCCACGGGCGGCGCCGGATCCGCGACGCCCGGCCGCTCGCGCGGCACCCGCACCCGCAGCGCGCCCCGCCGCAGCGTGCACACGACCGGGGTGGCCAGCCGCAGCGCCTCGCCGTCCACCGCCACCGGGATCTCGTCCGCGTCGGAGGTCACCTCGACGCGCTGCGCCGTC
This sequence comes from Streptomyces sp. NPDC048606, assembly GCF_040650855.1. Classification (NCBI taxonomy): domain Bacteria; kingdom Bacillati; phylum Actinomycetota; class Actinomycetes; order Kitasatosporales; family Streptomycetaceae; genus Streptomyces; species Streptomyces sp. NPDC048606. The sequence goes on from NZ_JBEZIB010000026.1 coordinate 89,031, forward strand.
GCGACCGTCAGCGCCGCCGAGCGGGAGCCCCGTACGGCCAGGTCCGCGGCCTCGGCGGCGCTCTCGACCCGGATCGCGAGCACGCCCAGCTCGCCGTCGTCCAGCCGGGGCCTGCGCCCACCGCCGCCGATGTCGTCGGGAGACACGTAGGCGTTGTTGCTGATCAGCAGGGCCTGTCGGGAGGAGAGCGCGGTGGCGTCGAGTCGCGCGTCCAGCCGCCGTACGCCCTCGCCGATCAGCAGGTCGGGCATGAGGGTCAAGATGGTGCCCGCCTTGTCGTCGCGGTACTCGGGACGCTGCACGACGTCCGCGTAGACGCCGAAGGACACGGTGTTGACGAAGGGCCGGCCGGCGACGTCTCCGAGGTCGATCCGCAGTTCCTCGCCGTCGGTCAGCGCGTCGAGGCAGCGCGCCGGATCGGACCGGTCGAGGCCGAGGTCCATCGCGAAGTGGTTGCGGGTGCCGGCGGGGATCACGAGGAACGGCAGGTCGTGGTCGGCGGCCACGGCCGCCACCAGGGCCTGCGTGCCGTCCCCGCCGGCGACCCCCAGCAGGTCCGCGCCGCGCGCCACCGCCTCGCGGGCCAGGGCGGCCACGTCGACCGGGGCCGACGGGTCGAGCAGGAACACGTCCGCGCCCGACGCCCTCGCCCGCTCGACCAGTCCGAACCGGCCGACCTTCCCGCCTCCCGACTTCGGGTTCATGACCAGGAACGCCCGCCGCGGCCCCGGCGCGGCGACCGCTCGACTCGGCTTCCGGGGGCGGGCCCGGCGCAGGGCCGCCCTGCCGCAGGCGAGGGCCGCGCCCCAGCACAGGGCCAACAGCAGGGCGGTCCGCCACAGCCCGTCGTGCGCGTAGAGGGCCAGGACCGCGGCGGGCGCGGCGGCCGCGACCAGGCCCCCGCACAGGCGCACCACGCCCCGGTGCGCCAGGAACCACCACGTGCCGGCCGCGCACAGGACCAGACCGAGCAGCCCCGCGCCGATGATCGCCAGGCCTCCCTCCCCCACCGAGAACACCAACACGACCACGGAGCCGATCGCCGCGAGCACGGCCAGGCGCGCCAGGGGCCGGGCCGCCGCCCGCCCGTGCCGCCCGCCCGTCATGCGCGCTCCTCGGGCACGCGGATCTCCAGGACGCAGATGTCGTCGCGGTTGCCCGGCCGAAGTCCCGCCAGAGTCTTGGCGAGCGGGCCGCCCCGGCCCTCGCGCACGAGCCGGGCGGCCGTCGCGGCGAGGTGCGCGAGCCCCTCGTCGATGTCCTCGCCCGGGACCTCCACGAGGCCGTCCGTGTAGAGGAGCAGGTGGTCGCCGGGGAGGAGGTCGGTCACGTGGTGCCCGTACGTGGAGTCGTACGCGGCGCCGAGGAGGGTTCCCTCGGGCTGCGGCAGGTAGCTCGCCTCGCCCGCGCGGATCAGCAGGGGCGGCAGGTGGCCGGCGCGCACCCAGGTCAGTCGGTGGTCCCGTGGGTCGTAGCGGCCCATGACCAGGGTGGCGGTGGCGACCTGGTGGTCGACGGCGGTGTGCAGCAGGAGGGTGTTGAGTCGCTCCAGTACGTCGGGCAGCGGGGAGCCGGTGATGCTCATGCCCTTGGCGGTGAAGCGCAACTGGGCCATCGTGCCCACGGCCGCCAGACCGTGGCCGGCCACGTCCCCGACGACGAACAGCGCGCTCTTGTCGGGGAGTTCGATCGCCGAATACCAGTCGCCCCCGACGTTCAGGCCGCTCTCGGCGGGGAGGTAGGCCACGTCGACGCAGAGACCGGCCAGTTCCACCGACTGTTCGGGGATCGGCAGGAGGGTGTCCTGGAGGCGGGTGGCGAGGGCCTGTTCGGCCTTGAGCATCCCGCGTTGGACGAGGTTGGCGCGTTCGCTCTCCAGCAGGGCGAGTTCGGCGCCGCGCAGCTCGGTCAGGTCCTGGAAGAAGCCGTGCACCTCCAAGGTGGCGCCGTCCGCGTCCCGCCCCGCCTCCGCGACGATCCGCAGGTGGCGCACCCCGTGCCGGGTGGCGATGCGGAAGGGCTGGTCGACGGGGGTGCCGTCGCCCAGCAGCCGCCGGACGGCCGCGCCCATCGCGGGCAGGTCCTCCGGGAGCAGGTGCCGGGGGAGTTCCTCCAGCCGCACGGGCCCGAGGGCGGGGTCGCGGTCGAAGACGGCGTAGACCTGGTCGGACCAGGTGATGGTGTCGGAGACGAGGTTCCAGCTCGCCCAGCCGAGGTTGCCCAGGCGTTGCAGGTCGTCCAGGCGGCGGGTCTCGCGGTCGGTGGTGTCGTGCCGGATCCAGGACACCACCAGGCGCTCGCCCAGCCGGGACGCGCGGACCGAGTAGACGGAGCGCCTCGGTACGCCGGCGATCACCTCCTCGTAGACGAAGGGCTCCCCCTCGTACGGTTCCCCCACCGTCAGCGCGTCCAGGTACCCCTCCCACAGGGCGGTTCCCGCCACCGTCGGATAGGTCTCCAGCACCCGTCGGCCGATCAGGTCCCGGCCGTGGCGGCCAGCCACGTCCAGCGACTCGGGCGAGGCCGCGTCGATCCGGTAGTCCTCCACCTCGCCGGTCCGCGAGCGCAGGGGGGTCAGCAGGACGACCGGGGCGGACAGGGTGTCGAAGACCGTCTGGACGGCCTCGACGTCCGTGGCGGGCGGGTCATCGCAGCGGGGACCCCGGTCCGCCCTGAGGAGGCCGCCGCACAGGCGCACGGCCCGCCGGAGCAGGGTGCGGGTGCGTACGTCGAAGGGGCCCGGCCGGGTGCGGAAGAAGCCGACGACGGCGGTCACCCCACCGCCGCCGGGGACGGGCAGCCAGGCGCGCGAGGGCCACCGTTCGGGTGGGTCGCCGATCAGGAGGTAGCGGGCGGCGTCCGACTCGGGGTCTTCGAGCCACACGGCCTCCCGGGCCGCGATGGCCTCCATGGCGGCGACCCCGCTGAGCGGGGGGATGTGGCTCCACTGCTCGGCCATGGCGTCGCTGATGCCGTCGTGGCCGACCATCTTCAGGTTCCCGGCGGTGGCCACGGCGTAGATCATCACCGCGTCGACGCCCGCCGCCTCGCCCAGGACCGCCCGCAGCAGTCGGGCGGTCTCCTTCGGAGTACCGGCGTCGGCGAGGTCGCGGGCGAGACCGGCGAGGAGCGTACGGTGCCCCGTCGGGCGGCCCCCTTCGGGGACGACGTAGCGGCTCGCGCTGAAGGGCGAGCCGGCCGGACCGGGCGGTCCGGTCGACCCGGTGGGCGCCGGACGGGGGACGGCGGGGCGGGGCGCCGGCCCCGCCGGGTCCCTGCCGGTCCGGCCCAGGGTGATCCAGCACTCCTCCAGGGGGGTGCGGCCGTGCCGGGCGGCGCGATGGACCAACAGTTGGTGGGCGGCGTCCGGTGTCAGGCCCTCCCGGGCCATGAGGACGCCCTTGGCGCGCTCCAGGACGGCGGTCATCGCGGCAACGCCTTCGAGGTCCACGACCTCGGCACGCAGCCGGGACACGACCTTGGCCAACGCCAGCACCTCGGGGGACGCTCCCGCGTCGGGCTCCTGCTCGACACGGGCGTCGGGAAGCACGAAATCGCCCTCCATGCGTCGAGCATGCCACGTGCGGGGCCCGTCGGACCGGTTGTGACCGGGCCGACGTCGCGCCGGGGTGGGTCACGCGGTTCCCCCGCCGGCCGTCGGCTCTCCGGCGCCCTCGGCGGGGTCGGAGCGACCGCTCGCACGCTCCAGGAGGCGTTCCATCCGCCGGGTCACGTCCGCGAAGTCCCTCCAGGGGCTCTCGGTGTCGCCGCGGTGCCGGGGCGCGGCGGGGTCGGGGTTCCGGGTGTGGGGGGTGTGCGGGGTGTGCTGCGTGTGCCGGGTGTCGCTCATGGTGCGCTCCGATCCGTGCCCGGCGTCTACCCCGTCGCGCCGCGCTCGAACGTGCGGCGGCCCCGGAGGCGGGCCGACACGGGTGGCGTGCCCGCCGCGCTCTCCGGGTGGAAGCGGGGAGTGGGGCAGGGGTCGGGGCGGCGGCCTACGCTGGAAGGCGGCGGCCGTGCCGGTGAGCGGCCCTCGGCCGCCCGGTGGGCACCTGCCCCTCCCCCACTGTGCAGGTGCCCACCACCCCGGGGGACCGCCCGACCGGATCCGTCGGGCTCCGCCGTCAGCCGTCCGTCGCCGCGGCCCCCGCCTTGCTCGCCCGCTCCCACTCCCGCCGCATCACGGAGCGGAAGTCGTGCGCGGGGCGGCCGGTGACGCGCAGGACCGCATCGGTGACCCGGTCCTCGGCCCCGTCGGCGATGGCCCGGTCCATGTCGGCGAGGATCGCGGCGAACTCTTCCGGCATCAGCGCGGCGAGCCGGACGCGGAGTTCCTCGCGGGTGAGGGATCGGTGGGCGACGGGGCGACCGGTGACCTCCGCGACGACGGCGGCGACGTCGTCGTAGCCGAGGGCCTCGGGTCCGGTCAGGACGAGGTCCGTGTCGGGGGCGCGCACGTCGGTCAGGGCGCGCGCGGCGACGGCCGCGATGTCCTCGGCGTCCACGAAGCCGACGCGGCCGGTCCCGGTGGCGGTGCGGATGACGCCCTCGTCGCGGATGCTCCGCGCGTGGAGGTGGCCGCCGGTGAAGTTCTGCATGAACCAGGACGGCCGCAGCACCGCCCATTCGTCGAAGATCTGCGGCAGGGCCCGGTGCACCTGCCCCGCGGCCGGCCCGCCCTCCGGGATGGAGGAGGCGCTGAGCAGCACCGCGCGCCGTGCGCCGCCCGCCCGGGCCCGGCGCAGGAAGGGCAGGACGACCCGGGCGGGGTCGGGATCGCCGACGGGCGGGATCACGTAGAGGCGGTCGACTCCGCGCAGGGCGGGCCCGTGGGTGTCGGTGTCGTACCAGTCGAAGACGACCGGCTCGATTCCCGGCCCGGATGCCCCGGCCGCCCCGGTCACCCCGGTTGCCCCGATCGCCCCCGAGGCCGTCGAGGTCGCGGACGGAACCCGGCGGGCGGCGGCCCGGACCGCGTGGCCGGCCGCCGCCAGGCGCGCGCAGGTCCGGCTGCCGGTGGTACCGGTGGCGCCGATGACGAGCGTGGTCGCGGTCCCGGTGGCGTTCATCGGGCGCTCCCGGAAAAGTCGGCGTCGATCCCGTGGGCGGCGAGGGGGTTCCAGTAGTCGCGGTAGGCGGTGAAGCGGCCGTCCTCGACGGTCACCACGGCGATGTACGTCATGTCGAAGGGGCGGTCGCCGTCCAGCAGCCTGCCGACGCCGCGCATCTCGACCACGAGGGTGCGCGGATCGGCCGTCTCGTGGATCCGCAGGTCGGCCTCGGGGAAGTCGTGCAGGTCGACGCGGTCGGGGTAGGGCGCCATGTAGGCCGCGATCTCCGCCCGGCCTTCCAGGCGCCGGGGCCATCCCGGCGGGGCGAACGGGAACTCCATCACCCCGTCCCCGGCCCACAGGTCGACCCAGCCGGGCACGTCCTTGGCGAGCAGGAGTCGCAGGCCGTGGCGGTACAGCTCCGCCGGAGCGGTCGAAACGGGTACGGACATGGGTATCCTCCCTCTCAAGAATACGGACCCGGGGTCCGCTTCAACGACAATACGGACCGCCGGTCCGTTTTTCAATCGGAGGTACCGCTTGCCCACCCAGCCCGAGCGCCGCAGCCGCAAGGACGCCGCCCGCAACCAGGAGGCCCTCCTGGCCGCCGCCGACGCCCTCTTCGCCGGCTCCGAGAGCCCCGAAGACCTCACGATGGCCGACGTCGCGGCTGCCGCCGGGGTCGGCAAGGGGACCCTGTTCCGCGCCTTCGGCGACCGCGCCGGCCTGCTCCGGGCGCTGTACGCGGCCCGGCTCGAACCGCTCCGCGAGGCCGTGGAGGCGGGCCCCGCGCCCCTGGGACCCACCGCGCCGCCCCGCGAGCGCGTACCCGCCCTGCTGGACGCCCTCCTGTGCTTCAAGCTCGACAACCGCGCCCTCGCACTGGCCCTGGAGGAGACCGGGAGCGGTAGCCCGTACCGGGCCGGGCACTACGACTACTGGCACGGCCTGTTGCGTTCCACGCTGGAACGCGATCCGGACGCAACGGACGCCGACTTCACCGCGCACGCCCTGCTCGCCGCCACCCGGGCCGACCTCGTCGAGCGCCTGACGGGTCGGGAGGGCGTACCGCGCGAGCGACTGCGGGCCCAACTGGCACGGTTCGCGCAGAGGGTGGTGGATCCGCGCCCCGAGCGATGAGGCCGGGCGCGGCGCACCGCACCGCGGCTCGCCCCTTTACCACGCAGACTCCGGTGTCAACTTGTGACCTGAATGGGTTGGCCGAATCTTTGCCCACCATTAGCCTGATCATGTTCGAACAACATTGATGTCGGGGTGGGGTCGGGTCTCGGGCCCGGAACGCACATAGGGGAACAGCACGTGAAGCTCAAGCGCATGGCCGTCGTGGCCGCAGCCGCCGTGGTCGGCCCGACGGTCCTCATGGCCACGCCCGCCATGGCCGACGAGAAGCCCGCCGCGATCGTCCCGGACGCCGCGCCGAAGGACGACACCGCGCCGGCGCAGACCCCGGCCGTCCAGACCCCGGCTCCGGCCGACGAGGCCTCCGTGACGCCGCCGGTGGCCGAGACCCCGGCGACCGCGCCCGCCCCGGCCGCCGAGCCGTCGGCGCCGGCCGCGAAGCCGGCCCCGCAGTCGAACAAGGGCAAGCCGCAGCCGCCCGCCCCGATCGCGGACGGCCACGAACACGACGACTTCGACGACGAGTACGTCGCCGCCGAGGGCCCGAAGGTCTCCGTCTCCGGCCTGCCGAAGGCCGGCTTCGCGGCGGGCGGCGACTGGCAGCGGATCAAGTTCAAGGTCGACAACTCCGGCCGCCCCACCGTTTCGGACTACGGCTTCGGACTGCTCGTCATGGACGAGTTCGGCAAGCTGAAGGACAAGCACCTCCAGGTCGAGGTCCTCGACGGCGACCAGTGGGTGCCCGCGAGCACCTTCGCCGACGCGATGGGCGGCGAGGCCGGCGGGTTCGGCGTCGCGGGCCGCCTCTTCCAGGTCGAGTCCGTCGACGCGAACGAGACCTTCACCCTGGACCTGCGCCTGCGCTTCACCAAGAGCGCGCCGGCCGGCGACATCCAGTTCATCGCGGCCGGCGGCACGATGGACGAGGAGGCGAGCGTCGAGTCCGAGCCCTCGTTCTACGAGTCGAAGATCACCAAGGCGGCCACCGGCGGGAACACCGGCGGCGGCAACGGTGGGAACACGGGCGGCAACACCGGCGGCAACACGGGTGGCGGCGACAACGACCCGACCCCCAACGGCGGCGCCAAGCCGATCGACGACACCACCACCGGCGGGACCGGCAACGGCGGCGGGACCGGCGCGCAGACCGGCGGCGAGCTCGCCGAGACCGGCACCGACGCGGCCACCAGCTGGGCGCTCGGCGGCGCCGGCGTGGCCCTCGCCATGGGCGCGGCCCTGATCGCGGGCACCGGCAAGCGCCGCCGCCCCACCGCGTAACCCGCCCCGGCAGCCCCGGCGGCACCCGTGGCACCCGTGGAACCCCCATGAGGACGGGGTCCGCGCTCACCCGCGCGGACCCCGTCCTCATGTCCGTACGGTGTCACCGCGCCGGGCGTCCGCGCACGGGCGGGCTCGTGAGCACCGAGGTCAGGCGCCCGTGGGCGGGTTCGGGGAGGGTCGCGGAGAGCCTGCCGAACCGGGTGGGCGTCAGCCCCGTCAGGGCGCGGAACTCCCGGTTGAAATGGGCCTGGTCGTAGTAGCCGCAGAGGGCGGCCGTCTCGGCGAGGGAGCGGCCGGGGACCGGGGGCAGGGTGACGGCGTTCTGGAAGCGCAGCACCCGGGCCAGGACCTTCGGGGGAAGACCGATCTGTTCACCGAAGAGGATCTCCAGGCGGCGTCGGCTGCGGCCGGTCGCTTCGGCCAGTTCACCGATGCTCGCCCGGCCCCCGGTCGCGCGCAGGCGCTGCCACGCCTCCATGACGACCGGTGAGGGCCTGCGCCCGTCGGCGAGGCGCGCGGCGATCGCCTCGTCGAGGAGGGCGCAGCGGCCGGCCCAGTCCGGGGTGGCGGCCAGCCGCTCGGTGAGTCGTACGACCCACCGCCGGCCCATGATCTCGTCGGGATGGACCACCCTGTCCGCGAGGTGACGCAGCGGCAGACCGAGCAGGCAATACGCCCCGAGCGGGGTGAACTCCACCTGCACGCCATGGGCGGTCCCGGAGATCTCACTGGTCATCGCGCGGGAGTGCAGGCCGACCGCCATCGCCCACCAGTCCTCGGCGTCCCGTTGCCGCTCGCTCGGCCCCACCACGCGCAGGGGCTCGCCCCACCCCAGGAACAGCGTGACCGTCGCCGCCGGCACGCTGAGCCTGCGCTGCGGCGGCACCGAGCGCAGCCGGTAGCCGACGTACTTCACCACGTGCGCCCGCAGCCGGTGGGGCGCCGGCCGCGCGTGGCGTTCGGCCGTCGCCGCGCCCTCCTCGAACCCCTCCACCGCGCTCCCCCACCCCGTGAGCGGCGTCCGCCCGGGGTGCGCGTTCGTACAAGACGCCCGGACGGCCTCTCCCGCAGTCTGTTGCCTACACCGCAGCCGGTGAAGGCGAGAACAGGCCGCGGACCGGCAGCCGGCCCACCCCACCGCGCGGCGGACGCCGTTCGGGCGGACGTCGCTTCCGTGCGGCGTGCGGAAGCGTCGCGGCCGTCACCGGCGCCGCGGGCGAAGCACTCACCGGTCAACCGATACGGATGGAGACATCACCATGCGCATGCGCACCCTTCTCGCGGGAGTCACCGTCGGCGCCGCCCTCCTGGCCGGCGGGATCGTCGCTCCGGCCCAGGCGGCGCCCGAGACCGCTCCCGCCCCGGCCGCCGCGGCCGAATGGACGGAGGCGATCAAGGCCGGTGCTCCGGTCAGGTCCTGCCCCAGCGCGAGCTGCGCGCCGCTCTGGCGCACGGCCTACGCCGGGCAGGCCCTGGAGTGGTACAACGTCGAGACCAACAGCGCGGGGAACGTCTGGTACGAGCTGAACTCCCCGCGCTGGGGCTGGATCTACTGCGGGAACGTGACGGCGCCCTGCTGACACCCCCGTCCGTCCCCGCTCACGCACGCCGTCGCCCGGCACGCACCGTGCCGGGCGACGCCCGTGCGCGCCCGGGCGCCCGGTCAGGACAGGCGCAGCGTGGTGAGGATCTCGGGTGCCCGGTCGAACAGCCGTCGGCCCATGGAAGCAAGGGTGACCAGGACGGCCGCCAGGCCGTACGCCGTCCCCAGCGGCAGCGAGAGCCACGACAGCGCCGAGCCGTCCAGGAGCACCGCCACCGCGATGACCGGGGCGATCGCCACCACGCTGAGGACCGCGCAGCAGAGGTTCGCCACGTGGTAGCCGCCGCTCTGGCCGGGAGCGCTCACGCTCCACCGGTCCTCGGGGTACGGATAGGGGTGGTGGACGCTGATGGCCATGCCCATCGAGCACGTCACCCCGAGCAGCGCGAAGGCGACCCCGAGGGCGGGCACGAGCCGGTCGGCGCTCCCGGTGGCCAGGGCGATGCCGGCGCCGACGAGGGTGAGCCAGGGCACGATGAGCACGAGTGGGGGCAGCAACCGGCCGACGAGTTCGGCGCGGGCCTGTGCCACGGTGCGCAGCGTGGCGACGTTGCTCCAGATCGCGGAGCCGTCGAGGGCGAACAGCACCCCGGGGACGGTCAGTCCGAAGACCCAGGCGCCGCCCACGACGGCGTACGGGGAGCGCATGCCGACCGGCACCATCACGACCGGGAACAGCAGGGCGTACGCCAGTGCCGCGATCATCGTCATGCGGTGGCGGGGCGACCGGGCGAAGGCGGTGGCCTGGTGGTGGGCGACGAGCAGGGTGCGGCTGCGCGAGAGGAGGCGGGCGAGGAGGCGGTCCGGCCGGCCCGTCGCCCGGCCGGAGCCGACCTCGGCCGCTCCGGCCGTGGAGGCGTCGGCGGTGGTCATCAGCCGGGCCAGGGAGCGGTGCCACCCCACCATGAGCAGGGCGATCAGGGCGGCGGTGGCGGCCAGTTCGAGCAGCGCGACGGCGGTGCGGCCGTCGGCGGCGGCGCGGACGGCGTCGGCGGGCCAACCCGGCGGGGTCCACCGCAGGACCCGTACGACGACGGGCGGCAGGGCGGGGCCCGATCCGAGGGCGCTCAGCAGCAGGTAGGCGGCGTAGCCTCCGATCGCCGTCAGCAGGCCGCCGAGGGTGGCCACGTCCTTGCCGCGCCGGCCGGTGAGCGCCCGTGCGAAGGCCGCGAGGAGGGCTCGGGAGGCGACCACGCACAGCAGCAGGGTCAGCGGTACGGCGAGGGCGGTGACAGCGACGCCGGCCAGGCTGTCGAAGGCTCCCTCCGCGGCGCCGACGACCGCTCCGGTGACGACGACGAGGGTGCACAGCGGGCCGGGGCCGATGAGCGCGGAGGCGGTGGCCCCGGCGATCAGCCGGCGTGGGCGGACGGGCAGGAGGGCGAGCCGGGTGGGGTCGGCGGTCTCGTCGCCGCCCGCGCCGAAGGACAGCGGGAGCGCCGCCCAGGCGACGGCCAGCGCGGTGAAGGTCAGGACGGCGAAGTCGGCGGCGTGCGGGTCCCCTTGGGTCCGGGCCAGGCCGACGGCCGCGGAGCAGGCGCCGACCAGGCCGATGGCCGTGACGGTGACGAAACCGATGGCGCGGGCGGTGCTGCGGCGCAGGCTGTTGCGCAGGAGGGTGAGTTTCAGTGCGACGAAGACCCCAACCATGCGAGGGTGCCTCCCTTCGGCTTCCCGGCGGGGGCTCCGACCAACTCCATGAACCGTTCGTTCAGGCTCCGGCCGGCCCGTATCGCGTCGAGCGTGCCGTCGGCGACGACGCGCCCCTCGGCCAGGACGGCGACGTGGGTGCACAGCGCGGCCACGAGTTCCATGACGTGGCTGGAGAAGACGACCGTCGAGCCGGTCGCGGTGTACTGGCGCAGCACCTCGCGGATGGTCTCGGCCGACACGGGGTCGACGCTCTCGAAGGGTTCGTCGAGGAAGAGGACGGGCGGGTTGTGCAGCAGCGCCGCCGCGAGGCCGATCTTCTTGCGCATGCCGGTGGAGTAGTCGACGACCAGCCTGTCGGCGGCCCCGGTGAGTCCGAGGACGTCGAGCAGCTCCTCGGCGCGGCCCTCGGTGTCGGCGGGCGGCAGCTCCCGCAACCGTCCGGTGTAGCGCAGCAGTTCCCGCCCCGACAGCCGCTCGAACAGGCGCAGGCCGTCGGGCAGGACGCCGATGCGGTGCTTGGCCTCGTAGGGGTCCTGCCAGACGTCGTACCCGGCGACGCGTACGGTGCCCGCGTCGGGCCGGAGCAGGCCGGTGATCATCGACAGGCTGGTGGTCTTGCCGGCGCCGTTGGGGCCGACCAGACCGTAGAAGCTGCCCCGGGGGACGGTGAGTTCGACTCCGTCGACGGCGACCTTGCCGTCGAACTCCTTGCGGAGCCGGCGCGCCTCCACGGCCGCCGGGACGGAATCCCCTTCGGGGGGTCGGTGCATGGTGCTCTGCCTTCTCATGTTCTCGTGTGCCGGCCGCGTGCCGGCGTCGTGCCGGGACGGCTCGCGCCGTCCGCTGTCCCCGTGCGTCATCGTCGCGCCGGTTTCCTCTCCCAGACTCGCGCCGGTCGGGCGGAGGGGAAAGTGACGAATGTCAGGGGTTCGCGGTGCGTCCGGCGGGCGCCCGTACCGGCGGCGGCGCTACGCGCCGGGGGTGCGCAGGGAGGCGTCCAGGAGGGTCATGAGGTGGGCGGTGCGGTTCTTGCCGGCGGGGGCGAGGGGGTAGCGGTTCAGGACGTCGACGAGTGTCGGCGTCGCGCGGCGGCGGGCTTCCTCGATGCTGCGGAGTCCGACCTCGGGGTCGTCGCCCGCGACCAGTTCGGCCACGCGGGCCGCGCACGCGGCGCCGCGCAGGATGTGTCCGACCTGCGTGGCCCGGGCGATGGGGTGGAGGTAGGCCGCCGCGGCGGCGTCGCCGGCGGCGCGCGCGGCGAGCCGTTCGGCCTCGGTGGCCGCCTCCTTCGCCGCGCGGTGGGCGTCCAGGGAGGTGACGCGCTGGAGTGCGGTGCGCCGCGCCCCGTCCGCGAACCGGAGGGCCGCGTCGACGGCGGCACGGGGACGGGGGTCGTCGGGGTTGCCGGCCTCGAAGACCGGGAGGACCTCCTGTGCGCTCTCCACGACGTAGCGTGCGACGACGCGCAGCTCGTCCATGGTCAGTTCGAAGTCACCGGGTGTCGCCGTCACGGAGCCATTCTGCACCTCTGCCGGCGGGGTGCGCGGCGGCCCCGCGCGTGGTGTGCGCGGCGGGCGGACGTGCGTCGTGGGCGAAGCCTGGTGCGTCCGGCCGGTGTTCGGTGGCGGGAGGCGGTGAGGGGGCCGTGTTGCGCTGTGGATGAAAAGCTTTGGCCGTCGATCGGTGGCGGGGCTAGCTTTGCCGCCATGCGCGAGATGATCACCGACGACGGTCGGACGTTGGCCGTGGAGGAATGGGGCGACCCCACCGGAACTCCGGTCGTCTACCTGCACGGCAGTCCGATGAGCCGGTTGGCCCGGTACCCGGACGACACCCTGTTCCACGAGCTCGGCGTACGGCTCTTCACCTACGACCGGCCCGGCTTCGGTCGCTCCACCGCGCACCCGGGGCGTCGCGTCGTCGACGCCGCCGAAGACGTGGCCGCCCTGACCACCGCGCTCGGTCTGCACCGCTTCGCCCTGTTCGGAGTGTCCGGGGGCGGCCCGCACGCCCTCGCCTTCGCCGCCCGGTACCCCGAACGAGTGACACGTCTGGGGACGCTGGCGAGCCCCGCTCCGCGTGACGCCGCGGGCCTGGACTGGACCGCCGACATGAGCGAGGGGAACCGCCACAGCGCCGCCGTGGCGTTGCGGGGCCGGGCCGCCGTCGCGGAACACCTGGGCAACCTCGGGACGGCCTCGTTCCCGCCGTTGCCGGAGGTCGAACAGGCGGTCCTGTCCCGGCCGGAGGTCGGCGCGATGATGGGCCCGGCGTTCGCCGAGGCGGTCCGACCAGGGCTGGACGGCTGGGTGGACGACGTCACCGCCATCTTCGGCACGGCGTGGGGGTTCGACCCCGCGGACATCACGGTCCCGACCCGGATGTGGCACGGCGGGCTCGACACCCTGGTGCCCCCCGCGCACGGCGAGTGGCTCGCCGCGCGGATACCGACCGCGACCCTGGTCAGGCAGGACGACGCCGGGCACGCCGGTCACTTCGACGCCACCCCCGCGCTGCTCGCGTGGCTGATCGACGACTCCGACGGCGCGGTCGACGCTCCCTGATGTTTTTCGAGGCCGGACCGGGGATACGCCAACCGCTTCCGGCCTGCGACGAGTAGCATCCGGCAGCAACACACATCCGCCGTAAGGAGCGTGGACCGTCGTGGCCAACGAGCCGGTGAACATCTCGATCCAGAACAAGTACGCGGAGCAGTTGGCCGCCGACCTCGCTTCCAATCAGGCCGAGCAGGCAGATCTCGTCACCGAGTTGAACCGGCTCCAGGCGGACGAGAAGTGGCTCGTCAAGGCGCTGGAGTCCATGCCGCGTGCGACGGTGGCGGAACGGTCCGCCGCTGACGCGGTCGTCCCGGCGGCCCCCGCGGTCGAGGCCGAGGTCGAGCGGCAGGCGGCGGTGCCGCAACCGAGGGCGGAGAAGGCCAAGGCCGCCACGACCCCGGTGCGCAGGCCCTCCGCCAGGAAGGCACCGGCGAAGACCGCCTCCGCGTCCCGGAAGGGCACCACGTCCAAGAAGCCCGCGGCGCCGAGGAAGAGCGCCGCGAAGACGGCACCCGCCGAGCAGGCACCCGCCGAGCCGAAGGTCGTCGAGACGAAGACCGCCGCGCCGAAGGCCGTCAAGCCGAAGGCCGCCGAGCCGACGCCCGTCGTCGCGAAGCCGGCGGCCCCCGCGCTCGGCGGGCTCCTCGCGGAGCTGCTGTCCAAGCAGCCCGGTCAGCCCCTGAAGGTCAGCGAGATCCACAGCGAGTTCCAGGCGGCCCACCCCGAGCGCGAGACCTCGGAACCCGTCGTGCGCGGCGCCCTCGAACGGCTCGTCGCCAAGGCCGCCCTCGAAAGGGACCGGCGCCAGGGCGTCGTGCTCTACACCTGGCCCGTGCCTGAGCCGGCCGCCGTCCCCGTGGCACGGGAGGCGGCCGAGGAGACCGCAGCGACCGGGGCAACCGGGGCGACCGCGAGCACCGAGGACGCCCCGGCCGGCGTCTGAACGGCCCGACCCGAGCGCGCGGCGCCGCGCCCGTCGGATCACCCGACGGCCCGGAGCGGGCTTCCCGGGACCCCCTCCCGGCGGGCGGGGGATCCCGGGGCGGCGCGCCGCGGCGTCGGTCCCCCGCCCTCGGGCGGGCCCGCGCGCGGTCGCGTCAGCGGGCGAGCCTCGCGTCGATGAGCGCCTTGAACGCCTCGTGGGTGCGCGGGGTCGGGATCCGCTCGCCGTCGAGGAAGAAGGTGGGCGTGCCCTGTACGTTCAGGCCCATGCCGTCCCGCTGGTCGGCCTTCACCCGTTCCTCGGTCGCCGGGTCCCGCACCGCCGCGTCGTAGCGGTCCAGGTCGAGCCCGAGCTGTCCGGCGTAGCCGCGGAACACGTCGGCCTGCGAGTCCCGCAGCTCGCCCCATTCCTTCTGGGTCGCGAACATCTTCTCGTACATGTCCTCGAACCTTCCCTGCCGCGCCGCCGCTTCGACGGCGACGGCGGCGGTGCGGCTGTTGCGGTGGCCGGGCATCGGGAAGTAGCGGGCGACGAAGGTGACGCGGTCGCCGTACTCCTCGCGCAGCCGCTCGACGGTGGGGTGGACGGCTCCGCACGCCTCGCACTCGAAGTCGAGGAACTCCACCACGGTCAGCTCGCTGCGCGTCGGTGCGGTCAACCGGTGGCTGTCGTCGCGTACGACCCGCGCCTCACCGGCGGCCGGCGCCGGGGGCGCGGCCGTGGCCGGATCCTCCGGCTTGACCAGCAGGAAGGTGCCGAAGGCGGCGGCCAGTATCGCGAGGACGGCGGCGAACGCCGCCAGGTTCTTCCGGGACTTCGTCATGTGGGTGTTCTTCTTCGGTTCCATGGGTCGCGTCGACTCCATCGGTCTCGTCACGGGCGTGGAGGATCGCCGGGTCCGCGTGCGCGCGGGCAGGGGTCGCCACGGCGATCGGCACGGGGCTGTCGCCGCCGGCCCGCCGTTCCCGCGCGTCCGAACCATCGTGGAACCGGTGGCGGTACCCGTCTTCAGGGGTGCGCGGGGCAGGGGCCCCCGCCGGGCATCGGCCCCGGCGCGGGGAGGAGGGCGCACCACAGCGGGGTGCGCCCGGACCTCGGCGGTGCCCGGCCCGGGTTGAGCCGTACCACGAGAGCGGACGGCGGCATCGCGTCCGTCCCGGTGGTGCGCAGGGTGGTCCCCGGCCCGGTGTCGGGGTGCGGAAGCGGCCGGAGGAACGTCAGCGCGGCACGTAGGGCTTCCAGCACCGGCCTGCCGCAGCGCGCCAGGCGTTCGGTCGGTCCGAGCACGCGCGCGGCGAGCACCAGCATGACCAGGTGCCCGGCGAAGAAGACCTCCGGCGGGACGCCGGCGGCCGAGACGTGTGCGAGGATGCCGGCGGGCTCCCGCGCGTCGGCCACGGCGGCGCAGGCGCCCGGCAGGACGTACGCGGCGTGGTAGGCCAGTTGGGCGCCGGCGAGCGCGGCCGTGAGCCGGGTGTCGGAGAGTTCGCGGCGGCTCGCCGGCACCATCACGGGCACCGCGAGGACGGCCATGACCGGCAGCGGCGCCCAACGCGGCAGGTGCCCCTGTGCCAGGAGGTGCCCGGCCCACGGCAGCAGTACGCACAACGCCGCCAGGACCGCGGCCCGCAGGCCGGGCACCACCGGGCGCGACGGCGACGGGGCCGGCGGCCGGGCGGAGGTGGCGGGCACGGTGCGCTGCGCTTTCGGGAGGCGTCGTGGGTGTCGTGGGCGTCGGGGTGCGAGGGGAGCGGTCAGGAACGGGTCATGAGGTGCCCCGTGCCCCGTGCCCCGTCGCGCTTCGCGCACCGCACCCGAGGAACCGTCGCAGGGTATCCCGGGGCCCCGATCGGCCTCGCACCCGGTCCGGGATCGTCCGGTGGGGCCGGCGCGCGCGGGCCACGGGAACGCGGAAGGGGTCCGACGGCGCCGGCCGTCGAACCCCTTCCCCACCGCTTGGCTCAGACCGCGGACGTGGCCACCGGCTCGGTCGCCGTGCCGCTCTCGGGCGCGGCGGCCCGGGATTCCAGGACCCGGGTCGCGAGCGCCCCGAAGATCAGGCCGAAGGCGACCCACATCACCGCCTGGACGGTGAGGGAGGCCATCCGGAACTCCCACAGCAGGGCGGCGGGGAAGCTCTCGCGGACCGCGTCGCCGTTGTCCGGGAGGAACACGAACGCGAGCGTGACGGCCGCGGCGAAGCCGAGGCCGGCCACGACGGTGGCGTTCCAGTTGCCCAGGCGCGGCGCCAGGCGGCGGCCCACGACGACCGCCCCGAGGCCGAGCAGGACGCTCAGCAGGATCATCAGGAAGAACAGGGTGGTGCGCTTGCCGATGGTGTCGGGGTTGCCGACGGCCGGCGGGGTCGCGGGGTACTTCAGGAACGGCACCAGGTAGACGGTGGTGAAGACCCCGGCGGCGGTGAACGCCGCCGTCGCCCGGGGGCTGAACCGGCCGATCCGGTTGAGGGCGAAGCCGAAGGCCAGGGCGGCGATGCCGCCGAGCGCGACGCCGTAGACGAGCGTGCCGGTGGCGAGACCGAAGGTCGACTGGACCGGTCGGCTGACCAGTTCCTCCTCTTCCTCCTCCGCCGCGGGGGCCGCCGCGGCGTCGCCGGCGCCGTGCCCGCCGTGCCCGGCGGCCGGTGCGGCGGCCGCCTCGGCCTCCTCCAGCGCGATGGAGGAACGGACGGACGGTTCGCCGAGGACGTAGGCGACGGCGAAGGCCATCAGGCCGGCCAGGAGGCCCGCGATCATGCCGCGGACGAGGAGCTTGCGTACGGTTGCTGCGTGCATGAGATCGGTGTCCCTACGAGGTCAGTGGCAGGGGAAACCGAGCAGGTGGCGACCGTCGTGCACCCATTCGTGCACGCCCTCGCCGGCGAAGAGGGCCGTGGCGCCCTGCTCGGCGCCGACGAAGTAGAGGGCGATGATCATGAGCAGGCCGACGAAGACGGCCCAGGGCAGTACGGCGCGAACCGGCAGCGGGGCGTCGGACCCGAGGGCGGGGGTGACGGGAGCGGAAACGGTGGACTGGGCCATGGCGGCAGGACCTCCCTGGGAACGGCGCGTCCCAATACGGTGGAGCTCGGACGACGGCCCTCGGGTCTGACTGACCGGCCCTGATCGCTCCGGAGGGCGTCAGACGCGGCTATACAGTGGCGCGACCGTGCCGGAATCTCACCGGGCTTCCGTCGTGCCGTCGTTGTTGTCGCAGCGAAACGTACCGTGCACATGCCACCCCGCCAAGTGCTCTCACCTGCTGAGATAACCGTCACAGCCGGGTTTCGGCGACGTGGGAGGGGCGGCCCGCCGGGGCGTCTACCGCGTCGCCGCCGCGATGCGCACGCTCTCCCGCACCGTCACCTGGTCGATGTCGGTGGTGCGCACCGTGAGGTCCAACGTCCACACCCCCGGCATGGGCAGGCGGAGGTCGGAGGTGCCCCAGTACCCCTTCCGGTTCTGGAGTCCCGCGTCCAGCGGACCGATCTCGACGTCTTCCAGGGTGAGCGCGAGGCGCAGTTCGGGGACGGTGGCGAGGCCGCCGTCGGCGGTGTGGACGACGGCTTCCACCGCGTTCTCGCCGACGCGGCCCGGCGAGAACGTGAGGCGCACCGTGCCCCGGCGGTTGGCCGTCCCCATGTCGAAGGGCACCGTGACCTCCTTCAGCTGCGGTTCGGCGGCGGCGCCGGCCGCGAGGGCCTCCTCGTGGGCGGCGCGGCCGGGCTGGGTGCCGGTGAGGAGCGTGGTGACCATCAGGACGGCCGCGCCGAGGGCGAGTTCGGCCGTCACCGTGCGGCGCAGGGCGCGCCGGTGCGCGTCGGGCCGGTGCGCGTCGGGCCGGTGCGCGTCGGGCCCGGTGCGGTCGGCCCCTTCGGTCCCGTCGCCCGGCTCCTCCCCGGGCGGGCCGGCGGGCGGCGAGTCGGGGTCCGTGCCGGACGGGGAGGGACCTACGCCGACGGGCTGCGCGACCCGCGCAGGTTCGGGGGTCTTCGACATCCGGGCGCCCGGCGGCGCGGCGTGGACGAGGAGGACCGTCCGGCGGCGGGAGTACCGGGCGACCCCCAGCACCAGCGCCACGACTGCGACCTTCACGAGCAGGGTCCTGCCGTACGGGGTGGTGGTCAGCGCCGTCCAGGAGCCGACCTGCCGCCAGGACTGGTACACCCCCGTGCCGACCAGGACGAGGACGGAGCCGAAGGCCAGCGTCGAGAAGCGGGCGACCGCGGACGCGGGCACGTCGCCTCCGGCGCGCTCCCCGCGCCGCAGAAACGGCAGGAGGGTCGCCAGGCCGCCCAGCCAGACCCCCATCGCCAGCAGGTGCAGGACGGCGACGGGCATCGCCAGTGCCGGCTGAACGCCGGCGGAGGCGTGTTCCGCCGCGGCCCACGTGCCCGCCAGGCCCACGGCGAGCAGGGCGGCGACCGACCGGACGCGGGCCGACCGGACGCGGGCCCCGGCCTCCCGCGCCGAGGCGGCGTCGAGGCCGTGGAGGCCCGGGGCCCACCGCCGGACCGACAGGGCGGTGAGGGCAAGCAGCAGGAGCCGTACGATCAGCGCCAGCCCGGGTCTCGACGTGACGGTCCGGCCCAGTTGCGCCGGGTCGAACGCCGACAGCAGCGGGGCGGCCGTCTCGTAGGGGCCGCGCAGCAGCAACAGGGCCACCGTGGAGGCCGCCAGTGCCACCCAGCCTGCCGCGAAGAGCCTGCGCAACGGGCGGGCCGCGACCGCCGCGGGCAGGCACACGAGGACGAACGCGCCCACGCCGACGAGCAGGGCCAGACCGCTGTAGGCGACGTGGCGCGCGGCGCCGTGGAGGAGCCCGGCCGCGGTGTCGTCCGGTGCTCCGGTCGCCACCGGCGCGGCGGTCCCGGACGGCTCGCCGAGGGAGAAGACGAACGCGCCGGAGATCGGGTGGCCGTCGGCGGAGACGACGCGCCACGCCACGGTGTAGGTGCCCCGGGGCAGGTCGTCGGAGAGTTCCACCCGCGCGGTGTCGTCCTTGCCGTCCGCGTGCCGCGCCGGGCGGGGGTTGACGCGCTCGTTGCGCGGTGACAGCACTCTCAGCGAGTCGTCGAAGAGTCCGACCGACTCGGTGAAGGTGAGCGTGACCTGCCGGGGCGCAGTCGTCAGGACGGCGCCGTCGGCGGGGTCGGAGCCGCTGAGGACGGCGTGCGCGGAGGCCGGGCCGGCTCCACCGACGAGCAGGGCGAGTGCGGCGAACAGGGCGAGGAGGGCGGCGATCGGGGTGAGGACGGTCGAGGACCTCCTCGCGGGAGGCGATCCACTGGGCATGGGAAGGGTCTCCGAAGCGGCAGTCGCGAGCGGCGGCACCGCCGCCGGGAGATCCGGACGATACTGCCGTCGGCCGGCGGGACCGGCCGATTGGCAACTTCGGCTAAAGACCGCGAAAAGGGTTCGACTCGTCCCGCGTTCGCTGTATGGGAGGACCGGAGGAGCCTTGAGCCTAGGATTCGCGGCGGGTGACGCGGTGGCGGAGGTAGACGAACTGCCCGCCGAAGGTGCGCGTCTCGACGAGTTCGAGGTCGACCCGGCGTTCCTCCCGGGGGAAGAAGGGGATCCCACCGCCGACCAGCACGGGGTGGACCACGGCCCGGTACTCGTCGATCAGGCCCGCCGCGGCGGCCTGGGCGGCGAGGTGCGCGCCGCCGATCGCGATGTCGCCCTCCCCCGGTTCGGCCCGCAGGCGCTCGATCTCCCGGGCCGGATCGCCCGATGCCAGGCGCGCGTTGCCCCGTACGGTGGTCAGGGTCGTCGAGAACACCACCTTCGGGAGCGGGTTCCAGAGCGCGACCCATTCGCGTTCGGCCTCGTCGAGCGTTCCTTCCTCGGCGGCCGTCTCCCAGTAGAGCATCGTCTCGTACAGCTTGCGCCCCAGCAGGTGGACGCCGACGTCGCGGATCTCGTCGATCCAGAAGCGGAACACCTCCGGATCGGGGCCCGTCCAGTCGAAGCCGCCGTCGGGGCCGACGATGTAGCCGTCGAGTGAAACGCCCATCGAGTACGTCACGTCGCGCATCGGAAGTCCTCCTCGGGGAGAGGTCCGACTCTACGGCTCCGGCCGCCGCCGCGGGGGCCGACGGGCCCGTGGACGGCGCTCCGGTTCGCGGCGCGCGGGCCGACCGTCACCCGGAACGCCCAGTCGGGCCGCCCCTTCCCTGCGCGCGCGGCCGGATCTGTGGTTTCCTGGGCCCGCTTCGGAGCGTGATCAACTCACCACCCACAGTGAAGGGATGTCGTCATGAGCGTGCTGGACATCAAGCTGGAGCGGGCCTTCGACGTCTTCGACTCGGACCGTGACGGACGGCTGCGGAAGTCGGACGTCATCGGCCTGTCGGACCGGCTCGCCGAGTCGCACGCCTACACCCCGGACACCCTGGCCGGACTGCGGAACTCGCTCGCGGACCTCTGGGACACCGTCTTCCAGGCGATGGACAGGAACGACGACGGAGAGGTCGACCGGCAGGAGTTCCGGGCGGCGTTCCGCGCGCGGATCGTCTCGGACCAGAACCGGATCTGGCAGCGGATCAGGAACATGAGCAACGCCTGGACCGAGCTCGCCGACCGCGACGGCGACGGCATGCTGACCCGCGAGGAGTACACCTCCCTGCTCCACGGCATGTTCCGCCTGCCCCGGGAGACCTTCGACGAGGCGTTCAACGAGCTGGACGTCGACGGTGACGGCCTGTTGAGCCGGGAGGAGATCGGCTCGGCGATGAAGGAGTACTACACGAGCGAGAAGCACACGGCGCGCGGGAACCGGTTCTTCGGCCGTCTCTGAGAGCGGGGCGGGGGCCGTGCGCCCCCTTTCCGCCCCCGCCTGCCCGCGGCGGTTCCCGCCGGGCCGACGCGTATCGCGGCCCCGCTCGTTGATCGCGAGGGGAGGACGATCTCCCTCGACACGTACCTGGAGGACCTCTTGATGGCCGATGCCGCACTGCCGGTGATCGTTCTTTCCGACTCCGATCCGCTCAGGCGGCACGAGACGGCCGAGCTGGTACAGAGCTGGTACCGGACGTCGTTTCGCGTGATGCAGGTCGGCGGACCGGCGGAGGTGGTCAGGGCGCTGAGGTCGCTGGCCGAGCGGAAGGTGCCGGTCGCCGCCGTGATCGCCGACGAGGCCCCCGAACCCGACGCCGCCCATCCCGGCGTGCGCTGGCTGCCGTTGGCCGGGCACCGCGACCGCGTGCCCGGCGCCCGCCGCGGGGAGGAGCTCGGTGACGAGGACCCGACGGAGCACCTGCGGGGCGCCCTCGACGACTCCCTGTGCAGCTGGAACGCCGACTGCCGGGGGGACCTGCCCACCGCCGAGGTGCGCGGCAACCGCTTCTCGCCCGCCGCGTACGCGGTGCGCGACTTCCTGGGCCGCAGCGGGGTCCTGTTCCGGTGGCTGCCCGAGGAGGACGTGCGGGAGGCCCCCGTCACCGTACGGCTGTCCGACGGCACCGAGTTGGTGGACCCCTCGATCAGCGAGCTGGCCGAGCGGCTCGGTCTGATCCGCCCGGCCGAGCGGGACCACTACGACGTCGCGGTGATCGGCGGTGGCCCCGGCGGCCTGTCCGCGGCGGTGTACGCCGCCGCGGAGGGCATGAGCGTGGTCGTGATCGAGGACGACGCGCCCGGCGGCCAGGCGGGGTCGACCTCGCGGATCGAGAACTACCTCGGCTTCCCGGTGGGGCTCACGGGCGGCGACCTGGCGCAGCGCGCCCTCCAGCAGGCCCGGCGGGCCCGCGTGGAGTGGCAGCCCACCCGGGTGGCGAGCCGGGTGACGCCGACCGACTCCGGGGGTCACCGGATCGAGTTCGTCAAGGCGGGTACCGAGGAGACGGCCTCGGTGACCGCGGCCGCCGCGGTGGTCGCCACCGGTGTGGACTGGAACCGGCTGACGGCGCCGGGCGTCGAGCGGCTCCTCAACTCCGGCGTGTACTACGGCTCCTGCCTGTCGGACGCCCCCTCGACCGCCGGGGAGGACGTGTACATGGTGGGCGCGGGCAACTCCGCCGGTCAGGCCGCCCTCCACTTCGCCCGCTACGCCCGCTCGGTGACCCTGCTGGTGCGGGGAACGGACCTCGGCGCGTCCATGTCCCACTACCTCGTGCGGCGCATCGAGCGCACCGACGGCCTGGAGGTCCTGTTGGGCACCGAGGTCGCCGAGTGCCTCGGTGAGTCCACGCTGACGGGGCTGAGGCTGCGCGAGCGCGGGGGCGCCGAGCGGACCGTTCCCGCGCACTGCCTGTACGTGCTGATCGGCGGCCGTCCGTCCACCGAGTGGCTGGGCGGCGCGCTGCGGCTCGACGAGCGCGGATACGTCCTGACCGGGAGCGGCGGCGCCGGCCCGGACGCGCTGGCGATGGAGACCAGCCGGCCCGGGGTGTTCGCCGTGGGCGACGTGCGGTCGGGCTCCGTCAAGCGGGTCGGCGCGGCGGTCGGCGAGGGCGCCGCGGTGGCGCAGTCGCTGGTCGAGTACCGGCGCCGGCATCCGGAGCGTTTCCAGGACTCCCGTACGTCCTGCGCGTTCTGACGGGCGCCGCCCGCCTCGGGTGGGCGTCATCGCTCCGGTGGTGACGCCCACCCGGGGGCACTCGCCCCCTGCGAGCGGCCCCCTCGCGCCGGATCGCTCAGGGGCCCGCCGGGAACGTCAGGCGGAAGAGGGCTCCGCCGCCGGGGGCGTGCTCGGCGGTGAGTTCGGCGCCGTGGGCGAGGGCGATCTGGCGGGCCATCGCCAGGCCGAGGCCCGAGCCGGGCAGGGCGCGCACGACCCCCGCCCGGTAGAAGCGGTCGAAGACGTGGGGCAGGTCCTTCTCGTCGATGCCCGGCCCGTGGTCGCGCACGGTCAGCTCGGGGCCGCCTCCGGGGACCGGCACCCGGAGGTCCACCTCCACGGGCAGGCCGGCCGCCTCCCGCGCGCTGAACTTGGCCGCGTTGTCGAGGAGGTTGCCGACCAGCCGGCTCAGCCGCGCCGGCACGCCCGACACCGCCGGGTCCCCGTCGGGCGCGCTCCGCTGGAAGGCCACCGCGGGCCAGTGTTCGCGGGCCGCGTCCACGCAGTGCTCCACGAGGGCGCCCAGTCGCACGCGCTCCACCAGCTGTCGCGGCTCCTCGTCACGGGCCAGTTCGATCAGGTCGCCCACCAGGTTGGTGACCTCGCGCAGCTGCCGGCCGAGCGCCGCGGACGCCCGCTGCCGCTGCTCCGGGGTGAGCCGGTCGGCGCGCGCCAGCAGTTCGGCGTTGGTGCGCAGCGCGGTCAGGGGGGTGCGCAGTTCGTGCGAGGCGTCGGCGACCAGGCGCCGCTGGGCGGTGACGGACTGTTCCAGCTCGCCCAGCATGGTGTTGAAGCTCTCGGCGAGCCGGGTGATCTCGTCCTGCCGTCCCGGCGGGGGCAGTTCGATGCGGTGTCGGGGGTCGCGCGTGGCGGCGATCCGCTCGGCCGTCGCCGTGAGTCGGGTGACGGGTGCGAGGCCGGTGCGCGAGACCCCGTACCCGAGGACCGCGGCGAGCAGCACCCCGGCCACCGCGGCCAGGACCAGCCGGCGGGACGCCTGCTCGATGCCGTCCTCGACGGGGTCGGCCCGCAGGGCCACCTGGAGGGCGCGGCCGGCGGCGTAGTCCGTGGTCAGCATCCTCGCCGGGTGTCCGGCGAGCGTGATGTCCGTGTAGTACGGGGCGCGTTCGCCGGCGGCGACCTCTCGGGCCGCCGGCCGCACCGGCAGCAGTCCGGGCCGGGCGGGGTCGGCGGAGGGGTCGGCGGGAACCACCTCGGCGCAGGCCGGAGCGGCGAGGAAGCGGCACTCTCCGGCGAGGGAGCCCGGTGCGGAGTCCGGGTTGCGTTGGGCGGCCAGGCGGGCGGACTGGGTGAGGCTGAGGTCGAGTTGGTGGTAGAGCGCGGCGCGGACCACGAGGAACGCGCCCGCGCACACGGCGACGGCCACGAGGGCGACGGCCGCGGTCACCGCCAGTGCCAGTCGGGTGCGCAGGGGCCGGCGGCGGCGCCACGGCGCGCCGAGTCCGCGGCGCCCGCTCACGCCGCGGCCAGCCGGTAGCCGATCCCGTGCACGGTGTGCACCAGGCGGGGTTCGCCGGCGGCCTCCAGTTTGCGGCGGAGGTAGCCCACGTACACGGCGAGGGAGTTGGAGTCGGGGCCGAAGTCCCTTCCCCACACCAGTTCCAGGATCGTCTCGCGCGGCAGCACCTGTTCGGGGTGGCGCAGCAGCAGCTCCAGCAGGGCGCTCTCGGTGCGGCTGAACTCCAGCGCCCGTGCGCCCCGGCGGCCGGTGCGGGTCTCGGGGTCCAGGAGGAGGTCGGCGAAGGCGAGCGGGCCGGCGTCCTTCGGCGGTGGCGCGCTGCGGCGCAGCAGCGCCCGGACCCGGGCGATCAGCTCGTCGAGGGCGAAGGGTTTGACGAGGTAGTCGTCGGCCCCGGCCTCCAGTCCGTCGACGCGTTCGCTGACGGAGTCCAGGGCGGTGAGGACGAGGATCGGCGTGCGGTCGCCCAGCGCGCGCAGCCGGCGGCAGACCCCGAGGCCGTCGAGGACGGGCATCATCACGTCCAGGACGACGGCGTCGGGTTCCCAGGAGGCCACTTCGGAGAGGGCGGCGAGGCCGTCGGCGGCGCCTCGCACCTCGTAGCCCTCGACGGCCAGTCCGTCCTCGACGGCGGCCCGGACCTCGGGTTCGTCGTCGACCACCAGAATGCGTTGCCTGCTGCTGTCCACGGAGCTCATGCCCACAGCCTGCCAAACCCGACAAAGAACCTTCTTAAAACGTTCTTAGGACGCACCGCGAGGGTTCGGACATGACCACCTCTGAACACCTCTCCGTCGTCATCGGCGCGGGCGGCACCGGCGGCCACATCTACCCGGGGCTGGCGTTGGCGGAGGCGCTGCGCGCCGCCGTCCCCGGCGCGACGGTCTCCTTCATCGGCACCGAGCGGGGCCTGGAGACCGAGCTGATACCCCGCGCCGGCTACCGGCTGCACACCGTCGACATGATCCCGTTCGATCCGGCCCTGGGCGCGCGGCGCTACCTGCTGCCCGCCGCCCTGTTGCGCTCGGCGCACCAGGCCAAGGCGGTGATCCGGCGGCAGGGCGCGCAGGTCGTCGTCGGCATGGGCGGATACCCGAGCGCGCCCGCCGTCGTCGGGGCCCGGCTGGCGGGGCTGCCGGCCGTGATCCACGAGTCCAACGCGGTCCCGGGCCGCGCCAACCGGTTCGCGGCCCGGCTCACCCCGCACGTCGCGGTGGCCTTCGACCGCAGCCGGGACCTGCTGGCGGGCGGGGCGCGGGCGTTGACCACGGGCATGCCGATCGCGGCGGCGCTGTCCCGGCTGGCGGAGCGGACCCCGGCGGACCGGGCCGCGCTGCGCACGGCCGCCCGGGAGGCC
This sequence comes from Streptomyces sp. NPDC048606, assembly GCF_040650855.1. Lineage (NCBI taxonomy): Bacteria > Bacillati > Actinomycetota > Actinomycetes > Kitasatosporales > Streptomycetaceae > Streptomyces > Streptomyces sp. NPDC048606. Next base: position 114,659 of record NZ_JBEZIB010000026.1, read on the forward strand.
CTGGGGGTGCCGCCGGGGCGCCGGCTGGTCGTCTTCAACGGAGGCAGCCTGGGCGCGGCGCGGCTGACGGAGGCGGCCGTCGGGCTGGCCGGGCTGTGGCGGGCGTCCGAGGACGTCGAGCTGCTGATCAAGACGGGTCCCGCGGCCCTGGCCGACGCGCGGGCCGCGCTCGCGGCCGGCGGCGGGCGGCGGGTCGCCCGCGCGGTGCCGTACCTGGACCGGATGGACCTGGTCTACGCGGCCGCCGACCTGGTGGTGTGCCGGGCGGGCTCGGCGACCGTGGCGGAACTGGCCGCGACCGGGGTGCCGGCGGTCCTCGTCCCGTACCCGTACGCACCCGGCGACCACCAGACGCACAACGCCCGGGTGCTGTCCGACGCGGGCGCCGCCCTGCTGTTGCCGGACGCCGAGACCACCGCCGAGCGCCTCGCCGGGCTGCTCGCCCCGCTGCTGGCCGATCCGGCGCGGCTGGCCGCGATGGGCGCGGCGGTCGATCCGGGCCCGCACGCGCGGGCCGCGGAACTCCTGGCCGCCCACGTACTGGACGTGGCCGGCCTCCCGCTCCCCACCTTCCGACCCACCCTGGAGTCAGCATGAGCACCATCCCGAACACCCCGAACACCGCGCAGAACGCGCAGAACGCCGACGCCGCGGGCACGCGCGCTCCGGCGGGCGACTGGGCCGGCCACACCGTCCTGGTGACCGGCGCCGAGGGGTTCATCGGCTCCGCGCTGGTGGACCTGCTGGTGGAGCGCGGGGCGAAGGTACGCGCCTTCGTGCACTACAAGCCCTATGCCGAGAAGGGCAACCTGGCCCGCCACCTGGCCGCGTCGGACGGCCGCGTGGAGATGTGGGCGGGCGACGTCCGCGACGCGGGCCGGGTGAGCGACGCGGTGAAGGGCTGCGACACCGTCTTCCACCTGGCCGCGCTGATCGGCATCCCCTACAGCTACGACTCGCCGGGCGCCTACGTGCAGACGAACGTGACCGGCACGCAGAACGTGGCGGAGGCCTGCCGACGCCACGGCGTGCGCCGGCTGGTGCACACCTCCACCAGCGAGGTGTACGGGACGGCCCTGACCGCGCCGATCTCCGAGAGCCACCCGCTCCAGCCTCAGTCCCCCTACTCGGCCTCGAAGATCGGCGCCGACATGATGGCGCTCTCCTTCCACCACGCCTTCGAACTGCCGGTCACCGTGGTGCGCCCCTTCAACACCTACGGCCCGCGCCAGTCGGCACGCGCCGTCATCCCGGCGATCCTGGCGCAGCTGCACGCGGGCGCGCGCGAGGTCCGGCTGGGTTCGACCACACCGACGCGGGACTTCACCTACGTCACGGACACCGCCGAGGGCTTCCTGGCGGTGGCGCGGTGCGAGCGGGCGCTGGGCGAGGTCGTGAACCTCGGTTCGGGCCGCGAGATCTCCGTCGGGGACCTGGCGCGGGCGCTGATCACCGCGTCGGGGCGGGAGGCCCGCGTGGTCGTGGACCCGACGCGGCTGCGGCCGTCGGGCAGCGAGGTGCACCGGCTGCTGTCGGACAACGCGCGGGCCCGCGCGTGGGCGGGCTGGGCCCCTCGGGTCCCGCTCGCGGAGGGGCTGCGCCGCACCTCGGAGTGGATCGAGGCCCACCCGCACCTCTTCGCCCCGGACCGCTACGCGGTCTGACCGCGCGGGCCCGACGGGGACGTCCGCGCCCGGTCGCGACCCTCCGCGAGCGTACGCCGAACGGCCCAACGCGCGCGGAGCGCGGCGGGACCCCGGACCGGCGGAGCCGGGGCCTGGTCGGGCCCGCCCGCACGGCCCGCGCGGGGGCGGCGGCAGGGTGGGGCGGGAGCCCGACGGGCGCCGCGCCGGGATGTCGTCGCGCCGGGGCGGGGCTAGGTTGCGGTGCCATGACGGACATATCGGGCGACCGGCCCTCGACCCCCACCCGTCGCGCCCTGCTGCTCGCCGGCGCGGGCGCCGCCTTCACGGCGGGGTGCGCCCGCACCGGCGCGTCCGGATCCCCCGCCGCCGCCACCACCGGCGCGTCCGCCACCCCCGGCGCGACGACGGCGGCCGGTGCCGGGATCACCCCGGGCGCGATGACGCTGTTCAAGGATCCGGCGTACAACTTCAACGGTCTCCTCGCCCTCGGCGCCTCGGGCGCGGGCGCCGCCGAGGTCGGCGAGGTGCTCACCGCCGTGAACGCGATCAACGGAGCCGGTGTCACCGCGCAGGCCTACGTACGGACCTTCCGCGAGCTCGGCGACCGGCTCCTGAAGGCGCCGCCCGGCGCCCCGGCCGACGGGCAGACCCGGCGCTTCCGGGCGCTGCGCGCCGCGCAGTACTACGGGCAGGCGCTGTTCTTCGTCCTCGGTTCCGACGATCCGGGCAGCGAGGAGGCGCTCTACAAGGCGGGGCGCGGGGCGTGGGACGCCTTCTGCGACCTGTGCGAGCCTCCACCGGTGAAGGCGGACGTCCGGTACGGGACGACGCCGTTGCCGGTGTGGTTCTTCCGCCCCGACACCACGAACACGCCGCGCCCCACGGTCATCCTGACCAACGGCAGCGACGGCCAGAACGTCGACATGTGGACCTACGGGGTCCCGGCCGCGCTGGAGCGCGGCTGGAACGCCCTCGTCTACGACGGCCCGGGGCAGGGGCAGCTGCTCTTCGTCGACCGGGTGGTGTTCACGCCCACCTGGGAGAAGGTGGTCACCCCCCTCGTGGACTGGCTGTGGGCCCGCCCCGACGTGGACACCGACAGGATCGCGCTGACGGGGCTGAGCATGGCGGGGGACCTCGCGCCCCGGGCGGCGGCGTTCGAGAGCCGGATCTCCGCGCTGGTGGCCATGCCCGGCTGCGTGGAGCCGTGGCTGGGCTTCCCGCCGGAGATCCGCGAGATCCTCACCCCCGACAGGCAGCGGACCAACGACATCTGGAACAAGGAGGTGGTCCCCGAACTCCCGCCGGACGCGGCGGCCGTGATGAAGAAGCGGTTCGAACCGTTCTCCGCTGCCGCCATGCTCGAAGCCCGGCAGGGCAGGCTCTTCACCGACTTCTACACACCGGCCACCCGCATCCGGGCGCTGTCCATCACCGACGTGGTGGGGCGGATCAAGGCGCCCACCCTGGTCCTGGACTACGAGGGCGAGCAGTTCTACCCGGGCCAGCCGCGCCGGATGTACGACGCGCTCACCTCGCCCAAGGACTACCTGAGGCTCACGGCCGCCGAGGGGGCGCAACTGCACTGCTCCCCCATGGCCCCGCAGCTGCACTGCGAGGTGGTGTTCGACTGGCTCCAGAAGACCCTGACGGGCGGCTGACGCCCCCTCCCGCTCGGGGTGCGGGGCGTCGGCGCGGGGCGTCAGCGTGCGGCGGCGGCGGCGAGGGCGGAGACGTCCACCTTGTAGGGGGCGAAGCCGGCGTTGTCCTTGCAGCCGAGTTCCTCGAAGGTGCTCACCTTGGTCTCCGGGTCGGTGTGGGTCAGGCGGTACTTGCAGGCGCCCTTGATGTAGTGGCCCTTGACACCGCCGGGGAAGTCGACCTCCTTGTTCCAGAGGTACGGCGAGTTGTAGTTGTTCAGGTGCGCCGTGGCGTTGACGTCGATGCCGCCGGGCGCGTGGATCTCGTAGACCCAGCCCGTCTTGGCGGTGCCGTAGGTGGCGAACTTCTGCGCCACCCACTTCTCGCAGCTGGTGCTGAGGTGCGCGCTGTTCTGCCCGCCGCCCTTGACGATGTACTCGGCGAGGGGGGTCACCTGGGTGCCGCGCGGGGTGAAGCCCGTGTCGAAGATCTCCTCGACGGTCTCCCGGGTGTCACCGCGCCACAGCGTGTTGACGTCGCTGCGCCACTGCCAGCGCTCGCCGGCCGCGCCCGCCGCGACGTCCTGGTCGATCGACTTGTCGGTCGTCGTGCGGTACCAGTCCCAGGCCCGGTACTCGACGGTCGGCCCGCAGGGCTTGGTGAGTTCGTCCTCGGCCGCGACGGGGGCGGCCGTCGCCGGGGTGACCGCGACGACGGAGACGAGGGAGACGGCCGCGAGGACCCGGAGAGCTGCCTGCAACATGGTGGGGACCCATCAGTTGATCAACATGACGGGCCCTTTTATAGGCGCCCTCCGCGGCCCCGGCGCCCTTCTGCCCGGCCCGTCCACCCGCCCGGGTGGAACAGTCGTACCGGGTAAAGGATTCAGCGCCCCTTCAGCGCCCCTTCAGCGTCCTTCAACGGCCCTCGCGCGCCGGACTCGGCGGGAAGGCCGGGTCGGGGATCTCACGGCGCAGCACCGGGGCGATCCGGGACTGGAAGAGTTCGAGGGAGGCGCGGTGCTCGGCGGGAGCGAGGCCGCCCGGTTCCGCCTGGAGGTGCAGCGCGGTGTGGCCGAACGCCTCGTGGTAGCGGTGGACCTTCTCGATCACCTGTTGGGGGCTGCCGATCAGTGCCGAGCTCCGCTCCACGAAGTCCTCCAGGGTCGGGAAGACCGGCGGCACCCCCTGGAGCGCGTGGAAGTGCAGGTAGCGGGCGAAGGCCGGCCGGTACGCCGCCACCGCCCCCTGTGAGGTGGGTGCCGCGTGGTAGCCGGCCGTCCCGGCGCCGACGACCGCGTGCGCGGGGTCGTGCCCGTGGTGGGCCCAGCGTTCCCGGTAGTGGCGGACGAGTTCGGCGTACGGCCCGATGGGGTGGGTGACGTTCGCGGAGAAGAGCGGGTCGCCGTAACGCGCCGCGAGCTCGACGGACTCCCGGCTGGTCGCGCTGCCGTGCCAGACCCTCAGCTCCGGCTGGAAGGGCCTCGGCAGGACCTCGGCGCCGGCCAGAGGGGGGCGGAAGCGCGGTTCGGCGCTCACCCTGTCCTCGCGCCAGATCCGCCGGAACAGCTCGTAGCCCTCGGCGTTGCGCTCCCACTGGTCCTCGGGGGTGACGTGGAACAGCTCGCGCTGGGCCGTGCCGTTGCCCTTGCCGATCATCAGCTCCAGGCGGCCGTCGCTGAGGTGGTCGAGCGTCGCGTAGTCCTCGTACGCCCGCACCGGGTCCAGCAGGCTCAGGGTGGTGACGGCGGTGAAGAGTCGGATCCGGCGGGTCAGCGCGGCGATGTGGCCGAGCACCACGGGTGGGGAGGAGGACAGGAAGGGGCGCTCGTGGCGCTCGCCGACCCCGAAGCCGTCGAATCCGAGCTCCTCGGCGAGCAGCGCGGCGTCGACCACTTCGCGGAACCGCTCGCGGGTGGGGGTGGGGGCGCCCGTCACCGGGTCCACGGAGTCGGTGATCAGGGTGATGGCGAGGAACTTCACGATCCCGCTTCCCGTCCGACGGTGCGGGCGGGGGCGGAGGGGGGCGAGGACACGTCGGATCACGCCTTACTGGATCGGCCGGGGCAAAGCGAGCGGACCGGTCGCGGGCGGGCGGCCCGGTACGCTGCGCTGCGTGAGAATGCGGGATTCCGTGGAGCCGGCCGGGGAATTCCGTCGTGGCCGGCCGCCTCCTCGAAAAAGCTATTCCTCGTCACCGCCCCGTTCAATGCCCCCGCTGTGAAATGCATTTGGCGGGGGTGTTTCCGGAGCGCGGACCGAGAGGAAGTTCGGGCGGCGGCGCAGGGTGAAGCCGATCGACTCGTAGAGCCGGATCGCGTTCGTGTTGCTCGCGGCGGTGTGGAGGAACGGGACCTCGCCGCGCTCGCGGGGGCCGAGCACGACCGCCTCGGGGGCGGGTTCGGGGCGCAGCGCGGTGTCGACCAGTTGGACTCCGGGGATCGAGGCGAGGGTCTCCCAGCCGTGGGGCGGGGTCGTCCGCTCGGCGAAGGGGGCGTGCGCGCCGGACAACGAGGCCCAGGCGGGGTTGTCGAGCACGTGCGGGGCGACGGCGGCGTCCGGGGGCGCGCTCGTGCGCTTACGCGTGTGCGTGTGCGGGGCGGGAACCGCGTTGGTGGTCACGGCGCGGGCTCCTCTCCATCGGTGGCGGGGCCCCGGCCCGGCCGGGGGCCGGGGGTCAGGAGTGGAGCGTGCGGCGATTTCATCCTCCGTACACACAACGCCTTTCGGTGAAATGAAAGGGGCCGGTCCGGCAGTCCGGGCGGGGGTCACCGCGCCGGGCGCGGCGCCGCGGAACCGAACGGCCGTCTTGACAGCCCCCGTGTGCGGGTCGAGACTCCGCAAGGGCGCATCCTGGTGAACCGGTGGGGAGTCATGGGCTGTTCTGTGCGGGGCCGCGGTACCGACGGCGCACACGGCGCCGTCGTTCCGCTGCCCCTGCTGACGTCCCGCCGCCACATCGACCTCCTGCGCGTGTGCAGTGCGGCGAATCCCCCGCACCTCGGCGGCTCCGCGCCCGCCCGCCCCTGATCCCGCGCACCACCACTCCTGCACCGGTCCCGCGACGCGTCCACGACGCGGCGGGCCTCGTCGTACGCCCGTGATCGAGCATCCCAGGGAGACGCATGTCCGCCACTTCCCCGATCGCCGTCCCGTCCTTCCGAGGCAGGATCGGCCGTGACGCGCGCAGCGGCTACCCGGCCGTTCCCCACCGCTACCGCCTGCACCTCGCGCTGTCCTGTCCGCAGTGCCTGCGGGTCGCGATCACGCGGAGCCTGCTCGGTCTGGAGGACGTCCTCGCGATGACCCCGCTGCCCGCCGTGCCCGACGCTCCCGACGGGGGGCACCTGGCGTTGCGCCCCCTGTACGAGTCGAGCGCGCACCGGTATCCGGGGCCGGCGCTCGCCCCGGTGCTCGGCGACGACTGGACCGGACGGATCGTCAGCACGCACGCGCCCGACATCCTCGACGACCTGAGCCGGCGGTTCGGCGCCGCCGGTCCGTGCCTGTACCCGCGCGGCGCCGAGGACCGGATCGCGGCCGTCGAGCGCCTCTGCGAGCGGGGCGTCAACGCGGCGGCGCAGCGCGCCGGCCGCTCCGGCGTCGACGCGGCGGCGCGCGGGGCCGCGCTCGCGACGCTGCTGCGCGGGCTCGGCGTACTGGAGCGGCGCCTCGCCGCGGACCCGTACGTCCTGGGGGCGGAGCTCACGGCCGCGGACTTGAGCGTGTGGGTGACGCTGGTGCAGCTGGACACGGTGCACCGCTGGCACCTGGACGCGGAGGCGGTGTTCCGCGTCACCGACCACCCGCGGCTGTGGTCGTACGCCGGCCGGCTGGCGGCGCACCCCGCCTTCGGATCGCACCTCGACCTGGACGGCATCGTCCTTCGCCACCACGCGCGCTGCCGGGGATCGGAGGCTGCGGGCGCGGCGGTGCGGATCGTGGACTGGGCCGGACACGTCCAGGGCGCCGTCACGGCTCCGTAGCGCCGCCCCGGCGGTCGTGCGGAGGGGGCGGCGCCGTCAGAGGACCTTGGAGAGGAAGGCGCGGGTGCGGGAGTGCCGCGGGGCGTCCAGGACGGCCGCGGGCGGTCCCTGCTCCACGATCGTGCCGTCGTCCATGAACACGACGGTGTCGGCGACCTCGCGGGCGAAGCCGATCTCGTGCGTCACGACGATCATGGTGGTGCCGGCGCGGGCCAGGTCCTTGATGACCTCCAGCACCTCGCCGACCAGCTCCGGGTCGAGCGCCGAGGTCGGCTCGTCGAAGAGCAGCACCTTGGGTTCGAGGGCGAGCGCCCTGGCGATGGCCACGCGCTGCTGCTGTCCGCCGGACAGCTGGAGCGGGTAGGCGTCGGCCTTGTCGGACAGGCCGACGCGGTCCAGGAGCCGGCGGGCCGTCGTCTCGGCCTCCCGGCGCGGGCGGCGCAGCACCGACACCGGTGCCTCGACGAGGTTGTCCAGCACCGTGAGGTGCGGGAAGAGGTTGAAGTTCTGGAAGACGAACCCGATGCGGGTGCGTCTGCGCAGCACCTCCTTCTCCTTCAGCTCGTACAGCCGGCCCCGATGGGCGCGGTAGCCGATGGGGTCGCCGTCGACGCCGATCCAGCCGCGGTCGACCTTCTCCAGGTGGTTGATGGTGCGCAGGAGCGTGGACTTGCCCGAGCCGGAGGGGCCGAGGACGACCGTGACCTCTCCGGCGCGGACCTCCAGGTCGACGCCGCGCAGGACGTGGAGGGACCCGAAGCTCTTGTGGACTCCGCGCACCTCGACCACGACCTCGCGCGCGGTCTCGGCGCTCACGTGTGTTCCGCCGGGTTGATCCGCGAGGTGTCGATGGCGGAGGCGGTGGTGCCCCACTTCTTCAGGATCCGCGCGTAGGTGCCGTTCCTGATCAGCTCGTTGACGGCGGCCTGGAAGGCGGGGGTCAGCGGGGAGCCCTTCTTGAAGGCGAAGCCGACGTCGAGGCGGTGGTACTCGCCCAGGAAGGAGGTCTGGGCGGCGGGCTGGGCCGCCTGGTGGCGCAGCCCGTTGATGGTCGACATGACCACGTCGATCCGACCCTGTTGGAGGGCGGTGGTGACGGCTCCGGGCTCGGAGAACACCTTGACCTCGTACGGCTTCTTGCCGGCTTCGGCGCAGACGCCGCTCCGCGCGGTGAGGGTCTTCTCGAACGTCGTGCCGGCCCCGGTGCCGATGGTCAGTCCGCACAGTTGGGTGAGGTCGGACACCTGCGTGGTGAGGCGGGTGTTGCCGGTCTTGACGGCGAAGCCCTGGCCGTCGTTGACGTAGGTGACGAAGTCGATGCTCCCCAGGCGTTCGGTGGTGACGCCGAAGTTGCCGGTGCCGAAGTCGTACTTGCCGCTGCCCAGGGCGGGCAGGATCGTCTCGAAGGAGGCGTCCTGGCGCTCCAGCCGCACGCCGAGGACCTTGGCCACGGCCGCGGCGATGTCGATGTCCTGGCCCGCCGGCGGTTTGTCCTGGCCGTTCGGGTAGTACGCCGACGGCGGGGAGCCGACGGAGCTGCCCACCCGCAGGGTGCCCGCCTTGCGGACCTCGGCGGGGAGCAGGGCCGCGATCGCCTCCACGCCGGCCACGCCGGCGACCGGGTCGTCGGCCGGCGCGGGAGAGGCCTGGGCCGCGGCCGCGGTCGGGTCCGTCCCGTCGCCGGAGCCGCAGGCGGTCAGCATCAGGAGGGACAGCAGGGTGAGGGCGGCGGCGGTGCGCAGGCGGGTGCGGAGCCCTCGGCCGGGGAGGTTCACAGCGCGAGGGCCTTTCCGTCGCGGTGCGCGGCGAGGGGCTCGGCGTCGCGGGCGACATCGCGGGCGACATCGCGGGCGACATCGCGGGCGGCCTCGCGGGCGCGGGCCGCGGCTCGTTCGGCGCGGGCGGCGTCGCGCTTGGCGACCTCCTCGCGGACGAGCGGGATCACGTACCGGCCGAAGTCGATGGCGTCGCCCAGCAGGTCGTAGCCGCGGGCCGAGAGGATGTCGACGCCGAGGTCGTGGTAGTCCAGCAGGGCCTGGGCGACCGTCTCCGGCGTGCCGACCAGGGCGTTGGAGTTGCCCGCGCCACCGGTGGCGGCCGCGGTCGGGGTCCACAGGGCCCGGTCGTAGCGCTCCCCCGCCTCGGCGATGGCGATCAGCCGCCGGGAGCCGGTGTTCTGGGGCTGCGCGGCTTCCAGGACCCCGTCGCGCCGGCCGCGTACGGGGCCGGCCTGCCGACGCCGGGTGATGGCGCCGACCGTGCGGTGGGCCTTCTCCCAGGCCAGCTCCTCCGTCGGGGCGATGATCGGGCGGAACGCGACCTGGATGCGGGGCACGTCGGTGCGGCCCGCCGCCTTCGCCGCGGCCCTGACGGACTCGATCTGCTCGGCGGTCCTGGCGAGCGGCTCGCCCCACAGGCAGTAGACGTCGGCCTCCGCGCCGCCGGCCGCGTACGCGGCGGGTGAGGATCCACCGAACGAGACGTCGGGGCGCGGCTGTTGGACGGGGAACACGTCGCTGACGAAGTCGTGGAAGCGGTAGTGCTCGCCCTCGTGGTCGAAGGGTTCACGGGTGGTCCAGATCCTCTTGACGATCCGGATGTACTCGCGGGTGCGGGCGTAGCGCTCGTCCTTCGTCAGGGTGTCGCCCTCGCGGCCCTGCTCGTGGTCGTTGCCGCCGGTGATGAAGTGGACGGTCAGTCGGCCGTCGCTGATCCGGTCGAGGGTGGCGAAGGTCTTGGCGGCGAAGGTGGGGTAGGAGACGTTGGGCCGGTGGGCGAGCAGGATCTGGAGGCGGTCCAACCGGCTCGCGATGTACGCGGCCGCCGGCGCGGGGTCCGGGGAACCGGAACCGTAGGCGAACAGCACCCGGTCCCAGCCGTGGTCCTCGTGGGCGCGGGCGAGTCTGAGCGTGTACTCCTTGTCGAAGGCGGCGCCGGATCGGGCGGTGGTCTCGGAGCCGTCGTCGGTCGCGGCGATGCCGAGGAACTCCACGGGCATGGAGGGGCCTTTCGGTACGGGGCGGCGGATCGTGCGTACGGGCATGCCGGGACGACCGCTGCTGCCGGGGAAGGTGAAGGACGTCGAGGACGTGGTGTCGAGGACGCGGGTACGGGGCGGTGCGGGCGTGACGACGCGTGGCGTCGGGCAAGGGCAGGGTGCGGGGGGCGGCAGCGCACGCACGTCCGGGCTCGCGGCGGCACGTGCCCCGAGGGGCGTGCCGGCCGGCGTCCGGTGGTGGTGCGAAGGGGGTCTCGGCCCGCGACGGGGTCACCGAGGGAGGGAAGGGCCGATCAGACAGCCCGCTGCCGCGTCAGCCGCGACACGCCGCGGACCACACCCGACCGAAGTCGATGTAGTCGCGCGAAACGAGGCGCTGATGGGCGTTCATGCCCCTACTTGAGCAGTACATGTTGCTTTTCGTCAAGCAACGGCCCGCATGGCGGACGGCCGGGATCGCGTACGAAGCGCACCCCTCGGGCCTCGGCCGTGGGACCCCGGGCGGTTGACACGGCCGGGTCGTGGACGCATACGATCGGCCTCGGAGCGGCCCGGTCAACACCGTTGCCCTCCCGTCGCGTTGAGGGACGCGGCGAGCGTGACGACTCCGGTCCCACCCGATTCCCGGCCGTACGTTCCCGTGCCCGCGCGCGCCCCGCGCCTTCCCGCGCCCCGCCGCTTCCGGCGCGCCCGCGCACACCGTGCCGCCGGGATGGTCACCCGCGCCCGCGCCCTTCCTCTGGAGAGCCTCCCATGGCCACCCCTCCCGACGTCTCCTCCTCCCTCGACCCCGCCACCTCCCCAAGCGCCGCCCGCGTCGCGGCGACCGACGCACCCGCCGGGAGGACCGGGGCGCACGACCGCCCCGGCGGCGACGCGCCGCCGATCGTGCCGCGCCGGCGCCTCGGCGTGCGGCTGTCCGCCGGCGTCGCCCTGCTGGTCTTCGCGATGGTCGTGGCCTCCGTCGTCCGCAACGACGCGTTCCAATGGGGCGTGGTGGGCGCGTACTTCACCACCTCCGCCGTCCTCCACGGACTGTGGCTCACCCTGTGGCTGACCGCCGTGGTGATGGTGCTCGGCTTCCTGTTCGGCACGGTGCTGGCGGTCATGCGCCTCTCCGCCAACCCCGTTCTCCAGAAGTTGAGTTGGGGCTTCGTGTGGATCTTCCGGTCCACGCCGTTGCTGGTGCAGCTGCTGTTCTGGTTCAACATCGGCGCCCTGTACCCCACGCTCGGGCTCGGCATCCCCTACGGCCCGCAGCTGTTCACCGTCGAGACGGTCAACCTGCTGGGCCCGACCCTGACCGCCGTGATCGGGCTGACCCTCCACGAGTCGGCGTACGCCGCCGAGGTGGTGCGCGGCGGGATCCTGTCCGTTGACCCGGGCCAGGTCGAGGCCGCCCAGGCCCTCGGCCTGAGCAGACGGCGCACCCTGCGCCGGATCGTCGTCCCCCAGGCGATGCGCTCGATCGTGCCGACCGCCGGGAACATGCTGATCGGCACGCTCAAGGGCACCAGCATCGTCAGCGTGCTGGCCGTGCACGACCTGCTGTACTCGGTGCAGTTGGTCTACAACCAGAACTACCGGGTCATCCCGCTGCTGATGGTCGCCACCCTGTGGTACGTCGCCGTCACGACCGTGTTGGGCGTGGGCCAGTACTACGTGGAACGCCACTACGCGCGCGGCACCTCCCGCGGCCTGCCGCCCACGCCGCCGCAGCGACTGCGCGCCCGGCTGCGGGCCCTGACGATCCATCGCGACCGGTAGCGGACCGGGCCGGGGGGGGGGCCCCCGGGGGGGGGGGCCCCCCCGCCCCCCCCCCCCCCCCCACCCCCCCCCCCGCCGCCGCGGCGGGGACGAGGC
>NZ_JBEZIB010000027.1:0-123139 GCF_040650855.1 Streptomyces sp. NPDC048606
TCAACTTCTGGCGTTGATTTTTGGCACGCTGTTGAGTTCTCAAGGAACGGACGCTTCCTTTGTACTCACCCTCTCGGGCTTTCCTCCGGGCTTTCATTCTGTGTTCTTGCGTTTCCGACTCTATCAGACTCTTTCGGGCCTGACTCCCAGTCAGCGGGGTTTGTCTTCCGGGCTGTTGGGCCCTTCCGACTCCTGAACTCTAGCGGATTTCCCCGGCAACCGATAATCGGGCCTTCGGAAATGAATTCGGACATGCCGAATGCGTTCCCAGTGGGAGATCGTGCTGAGTAGGTTGCCGCTACGAGGCGGCGGATTCGTTGACGTCAGAACCTTTCGGCTCTGGGACAACTCGAAGAACCTTACGGACTGGTGAAGTCCGTGTCAACCTCCGAGGTCAACCGTGGTCAGCCCCGGGACTGGAGGTCCTCCACGCGGTCCAGGAGGCGGGTGAGCATGTCCCCCAGGACGCCGCGCTCGGCGGTGGAGAGGTCCTGGAGGAGGTCCTCCTCGAACACCGTGGCCGCGCGCATCGCGTCCAGCCACTTGCTCCGGCCCTCGTCCGTCAGCTCCACGATCACGCGGACGCGGTTGGACTCGTCCCGTTCCCGGGTGACCAGGCCCTCCGCCGTCATGCGGTCGATCCGGTGGGTCATCGCGGCCGGCGTGAGGCCGAGCTGCTTAGCCAGCTCGCTCGGGCCCATCCGGTAGGGCGCCCCGGAGATGACGAGGGCCTTGAGGACCTCCCACTCCGCGTTGCTGATGCCCAGGGCCGCCGTCTGGCGTCCGTACGCGACGTTCATGCGGCGGTTCAGTCGGCTGAGGGCCGAGACCACCTTCTCGACCTGGGGGTCGAGGTCCTGGAATTCGCGCTGGTAGACGGCGATCTGCTCGTCGAGGCTCGGCTCGGGGACGGGCACGGCGCCGTCGGGGGTGTCACCCATGCCCCGAAGTATGGCACGAGCTCGTTGGCGTCTAACTCCTTCGATGTGTAGTGTTAAGGCTTGAAGTTTAGGTATGAAGTCTTCAGGCTTCAGGTCTCAAAGGCAGGTGAGAAGTGACCAAGGTGATGGGCGCTGCGATGCGGCGGATCCAGGCCGGCAACGCGCTGACCGCGTTCGGCATCGGTTTCACGGTTCCGTTCCTCTACATCTACGTGGCGCAGGTGCGGGGTCTGGGCTCCATGGCGGCCACGAGTGCGTTCGTGGCGTTCGCCCTGGGTGCTCTCGTCGCGCTGCCCTTCACCGGTCGGGTCATCGACCGACGTGGTCCGGTGCCCGTGGTCATGGGTGCGGCCGTCGCGGCTTCGGTGGGCGCGTTGGCGCTCGGGCTGTCCACGGGGATCGTGCCGATCCTGCTGTCCGCCCTGGCGCTGGGCGCCGGGCAGGCCGTGATGCAGCCGGCGCTGGCCACGATGATCGTGTGGTGTTCGACGCCGAGCACCCGGACGCGGGCGTTCGCGCTGCAGTTCTTCATGCAGAACCTGGGTCTGGGCATCGGTGGTCTCGTCGGCGGTCAGATCGTCGACGAGAGCCGGCCCGGCAGCTTCACGCTGCTGTTCGGCATCGAGGCCGTGATGTTCCTGGTGCTGGCCGCGGTCATCGCGACCGTGCGGATGCCGCAGGTCACGGGCATCAGTGACGGGGTGGCCAAGGACGCGATGCCCGAGGGCGGCGGCTGGAGGCGGCTGCTGCGGCACAAGGCGATGGTGCAGCTGTGCGTGCTGGGCTTCGTGCTCTTCTTCGCCTGCTACGGACAGTTCGAGTCGGGTCTGGCGGCCTTCGGGACCGAGGCGGCGGGGATCTCCCCGTCCACGCTGGGGTTCGCGCTGGCGGCCAACACGGGTGCGATCGTCATCGCGCAGTTCGTGGTGCTGAAGCTGGTGGAGAAGCGGCGCAGGTCGCGGGTGATCGCGCTGGTCGGGCTGATCTGGACGGTCGCGTGGGTGATCGCCGGGTTCTCCGGGCTGGGGCACGGCAGCGCGATGATGGCGGCCGCCGCGTTCATCACGACGTACGCGCTGTTCGGCATCGGTGAGGCGATGCTGTCGCCGACGCTGGCGCCGCTGGTGGCGGATCTGGCGCCGGAGGGTTCGGTCGGGCAGTACAACTCGGCCTTCGCCCTGGTGAAGCAGATGGCGCTGGCGCTGGGTCCGCTCGGTGTGCCGCTGGGCGCGGGTGTGCCGATGCTGTACATCGGGGTGTTCGTGCTGGTGTCGCTGGGGATCGCGGGGCTGGCGCTGCGGCTCGGCCGGCAGCTGAGCCCGGCGCAGGACAACCCGTCGTCGGTGCGGGTCGCGGCGGAGCCGGTGGTGGTCGTGAAGGCGTCCGCCCCCGCGGAGCACGCGGCGGTGTAAGGGGAGAAGAGGCGCAGGGAAGAGGGAAGGGCCCGGTCCGGTGGATCGGGCCCTTCGTCGTGTGCGGCTACTTGTCCGGGAGGGCGAACTCGCACCAGACGGCCTTGCCGCCGCCCGGGGTGCGGCGGGAGCCCCAGGAGGAGGAGACGGTGGCGATGATCGAGATGCCGCGGCCGGTCTCGTCGGCGGGTTCGGCGCGGCGGTGGCGCGGGAGGTGGTCGTCGCCGTCGGTGACCTCGATGATCAGGCGGCGGTCGGTGCGGCGCAGGCGCAGGCGCATGGGTGGGGTGCCGTGCTGGAGGGAGTTCGCGACGAGTTCGCTGGCGGCGAGGACGCCGAGGTCGCACAGCTCGACCGGGAAGCGCCAGGAGGCGAGGACGCCTTGGGCGAAGGCGCGGGCGCGGGGGGCGGCCTCGACGCCGCCGAGGAGTTCCAGGGCGGCGTTGTGGAAGAGCTCGGCGTCGGCTCCGGTGCGGGCGGGTTGCTGGAGGACCATGACGGCGACGTCGTCGTCGTGGTCGGCGTCGACGCCGAGGGCGCGCATGAGGCGGTCGCAGACGACGGCGGGGGTGCCCTGGGCGCCGGCGAGGGCGCGTTCGAGGGTGGCGACGCCTTCGTCGATGTCCTCGCCGCGGCGTTCGACGAGGCCGTCGGTGTAGAGGACGGCGGTGGAGCCGGGGCCCAGGGCGATGGTGCCCGAGGTGTGGAGCCAGCCGCCGGTGCCGAGCGGGGGGCCGGTGGGGTCGGCGGCGCGGCGTACGGTGCCGTCCTGGTCGCGGACCAGGATGGGGAGGTGGCCGGCGGAGGCGTAGGCCAGGAGGCCCTCGTTGGGGTCGTGGACGGCGTAGACGCAGGTGGCGATCTGGCTGGCGTCGATCTCGGCGGCGAGGCCGTCGAGGAGCTGGAGCACCTCGTGCGGGGGCAGGTCGAGGCGGGCGTAGGCGCGGACGGCGGTGCGGAGCTGGCCCATGACGGCGGCGGCGCGGACGCCGCGGCCCATGACGTCGCCGATGACGAGGGCGGTGCGGCCGGCGCCGAGGGTGATGACGTCGTACCAGTCGCCGCCGACGGCCGCTTCGGTGCCGCCGGGTTGGTAGGTGGCGGCGATGCGCAGGTCGTCGGGTTGTTCCAGTTCCTGGGGCAGCAGGGAGCGCTGGAGGGTGACGGCGGCCTCGCGCTGGCGGCGTTCGCTGGCGCGCAGGCGGTCGACGGCCTCGGCGTGGTCGGTGACGTCGGCGAGGTGGACGAGGATCCCGGTGTGGTGGGGGTCGGTCGTGCCGTCGGTGCCGGCCTTGGGGAACTCGACGGGGGTGCAGGTGACGGTGTACGAGTTCCCGCCGCCGGGGGCGGTGCGGTTCTTGGCGGTGCGGGGCTTGCCGCTGCGCTGGACCTGGTCGAGGAGTTCGAGGAGGCCCAGTTCGCCGAGTTCGGGGAGGGCCTCGTGGGCGGGGGCGCCGGTGGTGCGGGGGCCGAAGCCGGCGGTGTAGGCGTCGTTGACGTAGGCGACGCGGTGTTCGGGGCCGTGGACGAGGGCGACGAGGGCCGGGAGCAGGCCGAGGACCTCGCGTACGGACAGCTCGTCGAGGGCGGGTACGGAGGGCAGGGGCGCGGTGCCGGTGCCGGAGACGGTGGCGTCGGCGGGGCTGCCGTCGGGGGGCGTGGGGGAGTGTCCTGCCGAGCCGCGGGCCGCGGGGACGGAGCCTTCGCCGCGTTTGGCCTGGGCGGCGGCGTGTTCGTTCCGGGCGGCGGCGCGGCGCTGCGTTCCGGGGAACCGGGCGCTCCAGCGCGTGAAGTTCACTGCGTTCAAGCCTCGTGGTGTCGCAGGGGGTCGCTGTGTCCGCGCCGGCTGCTGCCGGGCGGTGCCCCCGGGTCGGTCGCCGGTCGGTGTCGCTCGGTGAAGGTCACTCGGAATGTCACTGTGTGCAGGGGTGGGCCCACCTATGGTCACACGTCCGGTGGGGCCGAGCGCACGGTCGACGTCAGCTCTGTCCGTCCTGTGGGGGGTGGGGGGCGGGGCCGGGCGAGGGGGGTCGGGGGCCGGCGCCGGCGGCGAGTTCGAATTCTGCCCTGGGGTGTTCGAGGGAGCCTAGGGAGACGATCTCGCGTTTGAACAGCCCCGAGAGGGTCCATTCGGCGAGGACGCGCATTTTGCGGTTGAAGGTGGGGACGCGGCTGAGGTGGTAGGCGCGGTGCATGAACCAGGCCGGGTAGCCCTTGATCTTGCGTCCGTAGATGTGGGCGACGCCCTTGTGGAGGCCGAGGGAGGCGACGGAGCCGGCGTACTTGTGGGCGTACTCGGTGAGGACCTCGTCGTGGAGGGCGGCGGTGAGGTTGTCGGCGAGTTGTTTGGCCTGGCGTACGGCGTGCTGGGCGTTGGGGGCGCACATCCGGCCGGCTTCGGGGGCGGTGATGTCGGGGACGGCGGCGGCGTCTCCGGCGGCCCAGGCGTGTTCGACGCCCTCGACGGTGAGGAAGGAGGTGCAGACGAGGCGGCCGTGTTCGTTGCGGGGGAGGTCGGAGGCGGCGACGACGGGGTGGGGTTTGACGCCGGCGGTCCAGACGACGGTGCGGGTGGGGAAGCGGGTGCCGTCGCTGAGGACGGCGACGCGGTTCTCGCAGGATTCGAGGCGGGTTTCGAGGCGGACGTCGATGTTGCGGCGGCGCAGTTCGCGGACGGTGTAGGTGCCCATCTCGGGGCCGACCTCGGGGAGGATGCGGTCGCTGGCCTCGACCAGCACCCATTTCATGTCCTCGGGCTTGACGTTGTGGTAGTAGCGGGCGGCGTAGCGGGCCATGTCCTCCAGCTCGCCGAGTGCCTCGACGCCGGCGTAGCCGCCGCCGACGAAGACGAAGGTGAGGGCGGCGTCGCGGATGGCGGGGTCGCGGGTGGAGGAGGCGATGTCCATCTGCTCGATGACGTGGTTGCGCAGGCCGATGGCCTCTTCGACGGTCTTGAAGCCGATGCCGTAGTCGGCGAGGCCGGGGACGGGCAGGGTGCGGGAGACGGAGCCGGGGGCGAGGACGAGTTCGTCGTAGGCGATCTCGATGTCCCCCGTGCCCTCCTCGGCGGTGGCGAGGGTGGTGACGGTGGCGGTCCGTTTGGCGTGGTCGATGCGGCGGGCCTCGCCGATGACGATGCGGCAGCGGTCGAGGACGCGGCGCAGGGGGACCACGACGTGGCGCGGCGAGATGGAGCCGGCGGCGGCTTCGGGGAGGAAGGGCTGGTAGGTCATGTACGGCTCGGGGGTGACCACCGTGATCTCGACCTCGCCGGATCTCAGCTTTCGCTGGAGGCCGAGGGCCGTGTACATGCCGACGTATCCGCCGCCGACGACGAGGATGCGCGTGCGGGGCGGGGTACCGGGGGCGTCGCCCCGCGAGTTAGCAGCCTTCACCATCCCATGACGCCCCCTGGCCGGGAGTTTGTCCACAGCCCCGACAAATTGTGTGACCGGTGGGGCCTGCGTGACGGGGTCGTCAGGGGGGTCATGTTTGGCTGGAACTGTGCAGGTCAGAGCGTGCGGAGGGGGCGATTCCGGGGGCTTCCGCCGGAAAAGTGGGGGTGAATGCTCCGATCGGGCGGCGCTCCGTCCGGGGCTGCCTCTTCTGAATTGACTCTGGCTCAACTATGTTCGTATCTCGTCGAGGAGTAGGACCAGGGCCTCATGACCGTGGCCCCCCTCGACGTGAAGGCGGGGAGTCTCCGGGGGGAGACAAAATGATTACCGGGGGATACATATGCACATTTCCGATTTCCATGGCTCTGCCACCGCTCTGTCCGCGTCCGCGGAGAGCGGCGGGCGCATGATGACGGGCGCCACCACCCACGGTGTGGGTCGCTCCACGCCCCTGCGCGTCGACGCGCAGCGCAACCTGGAGCACGTCCTGCGGGCGGCCCGCGAGGTCTTCGGCGAGCTCGGCTACGGGGCTCCGATGGAGGACGTGGCGCGGCGCGCGCGGGTCGGTGTCGGAACCGTCTACCGGCGGTTCCCGAGCAAGGACGTCCTGGTCCGTCGGATAGCCGAGGAGGAGACCGCTCGGCTCACCGAACAGGCCCAGTCCGCTCTGGGTCAGGAGGAGGAGCCGTGGCAGGCGCTGTCGCGCTTCCTGCGCACCTCCGTGGCCTCGGGTGCCGGGCGGCTGCTGCCGCCCCAGGTGCTGCGCGTCGGCGCGGCGGCGGAGGACGCGGCCGCGGAGGAGGCGGCCGCGCGGGTTCCGCACCAGCGTCAGGCCGTGGCGAACGGGTCGACCTCGGGGCCGGAGCTTCGGGTCGTGGGCTCGCGCACCTCCCTGGAGGACGAGCCGTCGGAGGACGCCGGCGCGGGTGCGCTGCTGGAGGTCGTCGGCCGGCTCGTGGACCGTGCCCGGGAGGCCGGGGAGCTGCGGACCGACGTCACGGTGGCCGACGTGCTGCTCGTGATCGCCACCGCCGCGCCGGCGCTGCCGGACCCGCAGCAGCAGGCCGCGGCCTCGGCCCGACTGCTGGACATCCTGCTGGAGGGCCTGCGTTCGCGTACGGCCTGACGGTGGTCCGCGGGTGAGGTGCCCGCGGTCGAGGTGGGAAACGCTTCGCGCGGGGGGTTCCGCGCGGGGCGTTTTTCGCCTTTCCGGGGACGGTTCGGGCGTCGGCCGGAACGGTTCGGGCGTCAACCCGGGCGCGGGCGCGGTCGGTCGCACGTACGGGTGAGGCGCAGGTCGGCGCGGGGGGCGGGGCGAGGGAGCCCGCACGGACGGGTGGATGGTGCGGGGACGGGGCCGGGGCACCCGCGCCGTGTGACACGCTGGATCGGTGTACCGGTTCGAGTGTGTCGTGCGAGGGCTGCCGCGATGAGCGTTGACGGACGGGACGGGGCTCCCGGGGGCGCGGCCGGCGACGTCGAGGCGGGCGGCCCGCCCGCCCGGCAGGTACCGGCCCAGCGCGAACCCGGGGGCCGGCACGCCGCCTCGGGGGCGTCGGGGGCCTCGGGAGCTTCGGGCGCCGATCTGCCGCCGTCCGACGCCGACTTGGTCGCGCGGATGCGCGCGGGCGACGACGGCGCGTACGAGGAACTGTTCCGCCGGCACGCCGATGCCGTACGCCGGTACGCGCGCACCTGCTGCCGCGACGGCCACACCGCCGACGACCTGACCGCCGAGGTGTTCGCCCGGACCCTCCAGGCGGTGCGCGGCGGCGCCGGGCCGGACCACTCGGTGCGCGCCTATCTGTTGACCACCGTGCGGCGGGTGGCCGCCGCGTGGGCGAAGACCGCCCGGCGCGAGCACCTGGTCGAGGACTTCGCGGTGTTCGCGGAGCAGGCCGCCGGCGGTTCCGAGGGGGCGGCGGGCGCGCTGGCGCAGGGCGACACGCTGGAACTGGGCGCCGACGTACGGGCGATGCACGAGGCGGAGCGTTCGCTCGCCATGCAGGCCTTCCGGAGCCTGCCCGAACGGTGGCAGGCGGTGCTGTGGCACACCACCGTCGAGGAGTCCTCGCCGAGCGCGATCGCCCCGCTGTTCGGGCTGAGCGCCAACGCGACGGCGGTACTGGCCAGTCGGGCCCGCGAGGGCCTCAAGCAGGCTTACCTCCAGGCGCACGTGAGCTCCGCGCTGAGCGCCGGCGGCGACTGCGCGCGGTACGCGGACCGGCTCGGCGCGTACGCGCGGGGCGGCCTGCGGATGCGGGCGGAGCGCGGGTTGCGGCGGCACCTGGAGGAGTGCGCGCAGTGCCGGCTGGCCGCCGGGGAGCTGAAGGACGTCAACGCCGGGATCCCCGCCCTGCTGCCGGTCGCGGTCATCGGGTGGTTCGCCGCCGGGTACGCCGCCAAGGCGGCCGGGGTGGTGGCCGGTGGGGTCGCCGCCGCCGGGGGTGCGGGGGCCGCGGCCGCCGCGTCGGGAGGCGGCGCCGCGGGTGGTGCGGCCGGAGCCGCGGGGGCGGCCGGGGCCGGTGGTTCGGCTGCCGGCGCGGGGGCCGGTGGGGCCGCCGGGGCCGGTGGGGCGGGCGGGGGCGGGGCCGGCGGTGCGGGCGGGGCCGTGGTGTCGGAGGGGCTGGGGTTGCCGGCCAAGGCCGCCATCGCCGCCGGCATAGCGGTCGCGGCGGCCGCCGGGGTGGTGTTCGCCCTGGCCGGGGACGAGCCCGAGCCGCAGGCCGTCGACCGGCCCGCCCCGGGCGTGGTGGCGCCCGCCGTGCCCGTGGCCCCGAAGACGCCCGCGTCCACCCCGCCCGGGACGCCCCCGGCCGACGGGCCGCAGCCGGCCGCGCCGGGACCCGTACCGGCGAGGCCGAGCGCGACGCCCTCCGCCACGGCGTCGAGCCCGGCCCCCGCGCGGCCGGCACCGCCGGCGCCGAGCGCGTCCCGGCAGAGCCCGAAGCCCTCCCCCTCCCCGACCCGGGCGAAGCCGTCGCCCACGCCGACACCACCGCCGCCGCCCCGGCCCTCGGAGGGGTTCCGGCTCGCTTCGCTGCGGCACGCGCCGCTGGGACCGCACACCGGCCCCGAGGTGGAGACCTGGCGCAGCAGCTGGGTGTGGCAGCGGTGGGGGTTGGAGGTCGGGGGGCGGCACTTCTCGCAGGGGATCACCGTCCACTCCCGTTCCTCCGTGGAGATCACCCTCAACCGGCAGTGCACGGACTTCTCGGCGCGCGCCGGGGTGGACGGGCTGTCCCTGCTGACCGACGGCCGGGTCCGCTTCTCCGTCTACGGGGACGGCACGCGGCTGTGGCGCTCCGAGGCGCTCGGCCTCGGGGACGCGCCGGCGGCCGTCTCCGTGCCGCTGGCCGGGCACCGGACCGTACGGCTCGTGGTGGAGCAGGCCGGGCAGGGGCACCTGCCGACGCTGGCGAGCTGGGCCGACGCGGTGATCAACTGCCGGTGAGCCCGGTGCGCCCGTCGGGTGCGTCGCGTCCGGTGAGTTCCGCGAGTTCGGCGGCGACCTCCGCCGGGCTCAGCGCCTCGCCCGCGACCCGGGCCCGCTCGTGCGCGGCCGGGCCGAGGACGGCGAGGGTGCGCGCCGGGAGGTCCTCGACCAGGTCCCGCTCCGGTGCCGAGCGGGGGTCGGGGCCGCGCCAGACCCCGGCGGCCGCGAGGACCCGTACGCTCTCGGCCGCGAGGCCGGCGTCCGCCAGCAGCAGTGCGGCGATCTCGGCGGCCTCGGCCAGGACGCGTTCGGCGCAGCGGGCGGCGACGGCCCTGGCGAGGGAGGGCGCGATGACCGCCAGCCCGGCCCGCGGGCCGTGGTCGTGGGCGGCGACGAGGGCCTCCACGATGTCCGTGCCGGCGGCGAACTGCGGGGGCGTGTTGACCCGCGAGGCCTCCTTGCGGGCCTCCGCGCACCCTTCACGGGCCGCCTCGACGTCGCCGCGGCGCAGGGCGAGCAGCGCGCCGAGGAGGCAGATGAAGCCCCGGGCGTCGTACACGCCGCCGTAGAGCCGCGCCTCGGCGTCGGCCTCCTCGACGAGCCGCGCGGCCTCGGCGTAGTCGCCCTCGCAGTAGGCGGTCTCGGCGATCCGGGCGATGGCGAAGGGCGCCTCGGTGTGGGCCCCGACCTCGTGGGCCAGGCGCAGGCATTCCTCGTACTCGGCGCGGGCCTCGGGGTAGCGGCCGTGCGCGAGGGCGGCCTCGCCGGCGGCGCTGGCCACCTGGGCGCGCGTCCAGCGGTCTCCGGTCCGCTCGGCGATCAGGTGCAGTTCGGCGAGGTCGTCGTCGAGGGTGGGCAGGCCGCCGGTGAGGTCGATGGCGACGTGCGTGCGGAGCATGAGGGTGACACCGAGCTCCCAGTCGCCGGCGTGCCGGCGGCAGTTCTCCACGGAGAGGTCGAGGCTGGCGTGGAAGTCGGCGTTGTCCCCGGTGAGGAAGCAGGTCGCGGGCCAGAGCATGCCGGGGAAGCGGGTGGTCTCCGGGGAGCCGTGGCGGAAGGTCTCCCTGATGCGGGTGGCGAGGGCGATGTGCTCGGGCTTGCGGAAGTTGTCCGCGGGGCCGGTCTCGGCGAGCAGGAACATGTGCAGGACCTGCAGGCGCATGGAGCGCCAGTACGCGTCCGTGCCCTCGGGGGGCTCCGGCGGACAGGCGGCGAGCACGCGGGCGGTCCACTCGGCGCCCTCGCCGCGGTAGTTGCGCAGCCACCAGAACCAACCGAGGGCGAAGACGAGGCGTTGGGCGGTTTCGGTGTCGGGGTCGGCGTCCGGGCCGGAGAGCTCGGTCGCGGTGTGGAGGGCGGAGCGGAGGTTGTCGAGTTCGGTCTCGACGCGGCGGATCCAGGGGAGTTGTTCGGCGCAGCGGAGCTTGGGCTCGGCCTCCTCGGCGAGGGCGAGGTAGTGCGCCCGGTGGCGGCGGGTGACGGCGCGGGCGTCGTCGGGATCGACGCCGGCGTGCGCGGCGTGCCGTTCGGAGGCGTACTCGTGGATGGTCTCCAGCATGCGGTAGCGCATGCCGTCGGGGCCCGGTTCGGCGACGACGAGGGACTTGTCGACGAGGGAGCCGAGGACGTCGGCCACCTCGTAGGACGGGTCGGCGCAGACGGCTTCGGCGGCGGTCAGGTCGCAGCCGCCGGCGAACACCGACAGGCGGGTGAGGGCGGTGCGCTCGGCGGCGTCGAGGAGGTCCCAGGACCAGTCCACGACGGCGCGCAGGGTCTGCTGGCGCGGCAGCAGGGTGCGGGCGCCGCCGGTCAGCAGGCGGAAGCGGTCGTCGAGGCGGTCGGCGATCTGGCGCGGGGTGAGCAGCCGCAGCCGGGCGGCGGCCAGCTCGATCGCCAGCGGCAGCCCGTCCAGGCGGGCGCAGATCTCCGCGACGGCGGCCGGATCCTCGGCGACGGTGAAGCCGGGGCGGGCGGCGGCGGCCCGGTCGGCGAAGAGCCGGTGCGCGGGGGCCGGCGGCAGGGGCTCGACGGGGCGCAGGAACTCCCCCGGCACGCCCAGGGGCTCCCGGCTGGTGGCCAGGATCCGTACGTCGGGGCAGTGGGTGAGGAGGCGTTCGGCGAGCTCGGCGGCGGCGCCGATGACGTGCTCGCAGTTGTCCAGGACGAGGAGGAGGCGGCGGTGCGCGCAGTGGTCGACGAGGAGGGTGAGCGGATCCTCGGGCGGGGTCTTCTCCCGGGCGACGAGGCTGTTCTCGCGCAGGCCGAGCGCGCTGAGGACGGCGCCGGGGACGGCGGCGGGGTGGTCGAGGCGGGCCAGCTCGACGAGCCAGCCGGATTCCGGTTGGTCGGCGGCGGCGTGCTCGGCGAGGCGGGTCTTCCCGGAACCGCCGGGGCCGGTGAGGGTGACGAGGCGGAAGCGCGCGAGGTCGCCGGCGAGGGTGGCGAGCTCGGGTTCGCGGCCGACGAAGGAGGTGAGGCGGGGGCGGAGGTTGCCGCGCGGGTGCGGGGGCGGGAGGGGGAGGGGGAGCGGCGGGGTGTCGGGGCCGGTCGGGTCGGCGTTCGGGCCGGTCGGGTCTGCGTTCGGGTCGGCCGGTTTGGCGGTCGGGTCGGCCCGGTCGGCGTCGCCCGGCGGGGGCCCCGGCCGGAGGAGTTCGGCGTGCAGGGCGCGCAGCTGCGGGCCGGGGTCGGTGCCCAGGGCGTCGGCGAGGACGGCGCGGGTGCGCTCGTAGGCGGCCAGGGCGTCGGCGGGGCGGCCGGCCGCGCGGAGCGCGCGCAGCTGCTGGGCGCGCAGGGCCTCGTCGTACGGGTGCTCGTGGATCAGCGCCTCGATCTCCGGGAGCAGTCCGGCCGCGGTGGGGGCGCCGGGGCGGCCGAGGCTGCGCAGGTCCGCCTCGACGCGGTCGCGCAGGGCGGTGGCGCGGCGGGCCTCGGGGGCGGAGGCGTAGGCGGTGCGGGCCGGTTCGCGGAGGTCGGCGAGGGCGGGGCCGCGCCACAGGGCGAGGGCCTCGCGCAGGGTCGCGGCGGCGGTGGCGGGGTCGGTGGACAGCTCCCGGCCGCCGTGGGCGGCGAGGCGGTTGAAGCGGTGGAGGTCGACGTCCTCGCGGGCGGCGGCGAGGCGGTAGCCGCCGGTGGGGTCGGCGAGGATCCGGTCGCGGGAGCCGAGGGCGCGGCGCAGGCGGGAGACGAGGGCCTGGAGGGCGGCGGGGGCGTCCTTGGGCGGGGCGTCGCCCCAGACCTCGTCGACCAGTGCGGCGACGGGCGCGGCGGCCGGACCCCCGGCGCGCAGGGCGAGGGCGGTGAGGAGCGCGCGCAGGCGGGCGCCGCCGAGGGGTAGGGGGGCGCCGGTCTCGTCATGGGCCTCGGTGACGCCGAGGATGAGGTACCGCACCGGGCAATTCTGCCTTGCCCGGGAGGGGGGTGCGCGGGGCTTTGTCGCCGGCGGGGGCCGTGGGGGGCGGGCATCGCGGCGGTTTCCCGGGGGGATCAGAATGGGGCGGCCGGATCCACCCGACGGGGGCGGCGGGCGCCGAACGACGGGGGGTGCGGGAACGTGGACGTCCTGATGGTCGTGGGATTCGTCCTGCTGCTGGTGGGGATCTCGGTGTGGCGGGACTCCCGGCGCCGGCGCCGGGGCGGCGGCTCCGGCGGGTCGCGCGGGCGTTGGTCGGGCGGCGACGGAGGAGGCGGCGGCTACGGGTGCGGGGGCGGGTCCTCGTGCGGGTCGTCCTCCTGCGGGGGTGGCGGCGACTGACCCTCGCGGGGCCCCCGCCCCCGCCCCCGCCGCCCGGGCCTCAGCGGCTCGTCAGGCGGGGCAGGGGGGACTGCGGGTGGGGCACGGCGCGCCGGCGGGGGGTGGTGGTGCCCGTCCAGCAGGTGCCGCGGCGGGACAGGAGGCGGCGCAGCCACAGTTCCATCGAGACGAGTTCCGCGAGTCCGTCCAGCGGTACGGGGGTGCCGTCGGCGGCGTCGGCCAGGGCCTGCCGGACGGCCCGGGTGTCGATGAGGCCCGCGTCGGCGAGGAGCGGGGCCCGGAACAGGTCGAGGAGTTCGGGCAGGGCGGCGCGCAGCCCGAGCCGGGTGGCGGTCTCGTTCGGGGTGTGGGCGGTGACGCCCCAGCCGGGCGGCAGTTCGCGTACGCCGGCGGAGGCGAGGACGCCGCGCAGGATCGCGGCGCGGGCACCGGGTTGCACCCGCAGGGACTCGGGCAGGGCGCGCGCGGCCCGGACGACCTGGTTGTCCAGGAAGGGGGCGTGCAGGCGCTGGCTGCGGACCTCGACGGCCTGCTCGAAGACCCGGTGGTCGGCGGCGTGGCGGGCCAGCACCGCGCGGGCGCGGGCCTCGCCGGGGCGCAGGGACAGCGGCGGGCGGCCGGCGGCGGCTCCGAGACGGATCGATACTTCCGCGAGCGCTTCGCCGGTGAGCCAGCGTGCGGCCGGCCCGGGTCGGGCCCAGGTCAGGGCGGCGAGGGAGGCGTCGACCGGCCCCGAGGGACCGGCGCCGAGGCCGCCTTCGCGCAGCCGGGCGGCGGCGGCCTCGATGCCGGCGCGGTACGGCGTACGGGCGAGGCGGCGGGCGGCGGAGTAGACGGAGAAGGGGACGAGCAGGGGGCCTTCGGGCGCGGAGCGGGCGAGGGCCGCGACGGGGCGCAGCAGGTGCCGGCGGCGGCGGTCGAGCAGGAGGTCGGCCATGCGGGCGGGGTGGGCGTCGAGGACCTGGCGGGCTCCGTGGCCGGTGAAGTGGTCGGCGGAACCGGCCGCCAGTCGGCGCCGTTCGCGGGCGGCGGAGACGAGGGAGGGGCCGGGTTCGTCGGTCAGGGGGCCGTCGAGGTCGGCGTACGGGAGGGCTTCGGCGGCGGCGGCCACGACGACGTGGTGGAGGCGGGGGTCGCCCGCGATGGCGTGGGCGCGTTCGAGTTCGCCTTCGCGGCCCTGCGGGGTGGCGAGGTCGTTGAAGGTGACGGCGAGGAGGCGCGAGCCGGTGCCGGGCAGGGTGCCGGGGGCGCCGGGGAGTCCGGCGGCGAGCAGGGCCAGGGTCGCGGAGGCGCTGCCGCCGGAGAGGTCGGCCCCCACGCCCGGGGCGGGGGCGCCGCGGGCGGCGCGCCGGTCGGCGGGGCCCATGCCGGGGACGGGGCCGGGGTCTGGAACAAGTGTCTCGGGAGCATGCCGGGGAGCCGTGAGCCGGGCGCGCACCGCGTCGACCAACGCTTCGCGTACGCCCTCCACCGCGCGCTCGGGGTCGGCCTCGGGGGCGGCCACCGCGAGGGAGGCGACGGGCTCGTAGCCGGTGATCTCCCGGGAGCCCTCGCGCAGGATCAGGGTGTGTCCGGGCGGGATGCGCCGGACGCCCGCGTACGGGGTGCCGTCGCCCAGGGCCTCGGGGCTGTCGGGGCAGGCCAGCAGGGCGGCGAGGTGGCCGATGTCGAGCTGCGCCTCGATGAGGTCGGCGAGGGGGAGGGCGGCGGTGGCGTAGGCGGTGCCGCCGGCCCAGGGGGTGTAGAAGACGGGTCTGGCGCCGGCGAGGTCGCCGAGGACGGTGATGCGGCGGCCGGCCTGGACGACGGCCGTGTAGCTGCCGGACCACTCGGTGAGGTGGCGCAGGGCGCCGCCGCGCGCGGCGTAGAGGGCGCGGCGCAGTTCGGCGTCGGTGGCGCCGCAGCAGCCGAGGACGGCGAGGCGGGTGAAGGGGTCCGCGGGGTCGGCGGTGACGGTGCGGATCTCGTCGGGGCGCCAGTCGCCGACGGCCCACAGGGGGTCGGGGTCGCCCCACAGGAGTTGGGCGCCGACGGGGTGGACCGTGCGGTCTGCGTCCGCCGCGGCCGGGTCGTCGGCGTGGGCGGCGTCCGCGAGGCCTCCGCGGGGCGGGTCGGCGCGGGGGTGGTGGGGGCCGGGGTCGTGACCGAAGACGGACCGGTCCCCCTGGCCGGAGACTCGTCCGGCCGTGCCGAAGTGCGCGGCGATACTGCTCCAGCCGACCAACCAGCGCACCGCCGCCTCCCCCAGCCCGTGGGCACATGACCGGGGCAACGGACGGCACGGACGAGACGGTCAGCGCGGAGGGCGCGGCCGGCGGGGCCCCGAGTGGCTCGGGTCCCATGCTGCCACGAGACGGGCGTGCGAGAGTGGCTTCGGGGGCGTGCATGTAAACGAACACGCCTCGGCCACGCGGTGTTTGATGTTCCGTTCCCCCCGTCCCACAGTCTGGTTTCGGCCATTCTTCGGCCGTACCGGCCGCCCGTGCCGGGCGGTGGGCGGCGCGCGGTCCGGGAGGCGGGATCCACCCCCCGGACCGTTCCGCCACCCGCGGGGATTGAGGCAGCGGCATCCCCCGGCCCACCGGATCCACTCGGTGGGCCGACCCACGCACCGCACATCGAATCGCCGGGCCCCGGGACCGGCCAGAGCGCACGGCCGGGCGCACGGCCACACGGCGGGAGCACGGTTCGGGGCGTGCGCCCCGGGTGCCCACTCCGGGCCGACGGTGCATACGGACAACAATCCCGCCATACGGAAGTAGGGGCCTTAACGCTTGGGAGGCGGGGAACTACGCTGGGTTTACGAAATGCCGGGCGCCTATGCCCCGGCGGCGTCTGCGTTCCGCGTGTGACGAGGGGTGGCGCATGTCCAGGGAGCTCCGCGAGCCCAACGAGAAGCTCGGCGCCGTCCTCGCCCTCGCCGGCATCAGCAACGCCGGCCTGGCCAGGCGGGTCAACGACCTCGGCGCGCAGCGCGGTCTGACGCTGCGCTACGACAAGACCTCGGTCGCGCGGTGGGTGTCGAAGGGGATGGTGCCGCAGGGCGCGGCGCCGCACCTGATCGCCGCGGCCATCGGGGCGAAGCTGGGGCGGCCGGTGCCGCTGCACGAGATCGGCTTGGCGGACGCCGACCCGGCGCCGGAGGTCGGACTGGCCTTCCCGCGCGACGTCGGGGCGGCGGTGCGTTCGGCGACGGACCTGTACCGGCTGGATCTGGCGGGGCGGCGCGGGGGTGGCGGGATCTGGCAGTCGCTCGCGGGTTCCTTCTCGGTGTCGGCGTACGCGACGCCCGCGTCGCGGTGGCTGATATCTCCCGCCGACAGCTCGGTGGCGCGGGAACCCGCCACGCCGGCGCAGCACCAGCCGCGGGGCACGGACCCGGCGCAGACACCGCCGCCGCAGACGCAGGCCCCGACGCAGGGGCAGCCTTCCCAGGCTCCGTCATCGTCACCGTCGCCGCTCGCGCAGCAGGCGCACCTCCAGGCCCACCCGTCGCCGCGGGGTGCGCGGCACGGCGCGCCGCAGGTCCCGTCGTCCTCCGCCGCCGCGCCCGGAGGCGCCGCGGGCTCCCGGCCGTCCGCCCCGCCCCGGCAGTCGGCCGCCGTCCCCGCGCAGGGCCTTGTGCCCGGCCGGCCCGTACCCGAAACGGGGCAGCCGCGATCGGAGCGGGCGGGCGCGGCGTCCGCCCCCGCGGCGCCCTCCCCGGCCCCGACGCCCGCCGTGCTCACCGGCCTCGGGACGGACGCCTCCCCGCAGCGCGTGGGCCACAGCGACGTGACGAAGCTGCGCGAGGCGGCCGAGGACGCGCGCCGCTGGGACTCCAAGTACGGCGGCGGCGACTGGCGTTCGTCGATGGTGCCCGAGTGCCTGCGGGTGGACGCGGCGCCGCTGCTGCTGGGCTCCTACACGGACGAGGTGGGGCGCGCGCTGTTCGGCGCGACCGCCGAGCTGACCCGGCTCGCGGGCTGGATGGCCTTCGACACCGGCCAGCAGGAGGCGGCCCAGCGCTACTACATCCAGGCGCTGCGCCTGGCCCGCGCGGCCGCCGACGTACCGCTGGGGGGTTACGTCCTGGCCTCCATGTCCCTCCAGGCCACCTACCGCGACTTCCCCGACGAGGGCGTGGACCTCGCGCAGGCCGCGGTCGAACGCAACCGGGGCCTGGCCACCGCCCGCACCATGAGCTTCTTCCGGCTCGTCGAGGCCCGCGCGCACGCCAAGGCGGGCGATTCGGCCGCCGCCGGCGCCGCGCTGCGGGCGGCCGAAGGGTGGCTGGAACGCTCGCGGGAGGGCGACGCGGATCCGACCTGGCTGGGTTTCTACTCGTACGACCGTTTCGCGGCCGATGCGGCGGAATGCTACCGGGACCTCAAACTGCCCCGTCAGGTCCGCCGGTTCACCGAGCAGGCCCTGTCCCGCCCGACCGAGGAGTACGTGCGCTCGCACGGGCTGCGGCTGGTGGTGAGCGCGGTCGCCGAGCTGGAGTCGGGCAACCTCGACGCGGCCTGCGCGGCCGGCACCCGGGCCGTGGAGGTCGCGGGCCGGATCTCCTCGGCGCGCACGAACGAGTACGTACGGGACCTGCTGCACCGGCTCGAACCGTACGGGGACGAACCGCGCGTCGCGGAGCTGCGCGAGCGGGCGCGGCCGCTGCTGGTGGCCCCCGCGTAGCCGAGCTGTCGGTGGCGGGGTGCACTATGCAGGGGTGGGAGGTGTCAGCGTGGACTGCGACGTGCTGGTGATCGGGGGCGGGATCGTCGGCCTGTCGACCGCGCATGCCCTGTCACGGCTGGCTCCGGGGACCCGGGTGACGGTGCTGGAGAAGGAGCCCGGCCCGGCCCGGCACCAGACGGGCCGCAACAGCGGGGTGATCCACAGCGGGATCTACTACCGCCCGGGATCGCTGAAGGCGCGCTTCGCGGTGAGCGGGGCCGCCGAGATGGTGAAGTTCTGCGCGGAGCACGACATCCCGCACGAGGTCACGGGCAAGCTGATCGTGGCCACGGAGCGGTCGGAGCTCCCGCGCCTGCACTCGCTCGTCCAGCGCGGCCGGGAGAACGGCATCCCGGTGCGCGAGCTGGGCCCGGCGCAGATCGCCGAGTACGAACCGGAGATCCGCGGCCTGGCCGCGATCCACGTCGCCACCACCGGCATCGTCGACTACGGACGGGTGGCCGCGCAGCTGGCGGAGTCCTCGGGGGCCGAGGTGCTCTACGGCGCGGAGGTCGACCTGATCTCCCGCCGCCCCTCCGCCGTCGCGGTGCGCACCACCTCCGGGCAGGTCCTGCGGGCCCGGGTCCTGGTGAACTGCGCGGGCCTGCAGTGCGACCGCGTCGCCCGCCTGGCCGGGGACGACCCGGGCATGCGGATCATCCCCTTCCGGGGCGAGTACCACGACCTGGCCCGCCCCGACCTGGTCCGGGGCCTCGTCTACCCGGTGCCGGACCCGGCGTTCCCCTTCCTCGGGGTGCACCTGACGCGCGGCATCGGCGGCGGCGTCCACGTCGGACCGAACGCCGTGCCCGCGCTGGCCCGGGAGGGCTACGGCTGGAGCACGGTCCGGCCGCGCGACCTCGCGACCGAGGCGGCCTGGCCGGGCACCTGGCGCATGGCCTCGCGGCACTGGCGGTACGGGGCCGGGGAGATCCGGCGCTCCCTGTCGAAGCGGGCCTTCACCGAGGCGGTACGCCGACTGCTGCCCGCCGTCACCGAGGCGGACCTGACGCCCGCCGAGGCAGGGGTGCGCGCCCAGGCCGTGCTGCGGGACGGCACCCTGGTCGACGACTTCCTCATCCGCGAGGCGCCGCGCACGGTGCACGTGCTCAACGCCCCCTCCCCCGCGGCGACCGCGTCCCTGCCGATCGGCCGCGAGATCGCCGGCCGCGCCCTGGCCGCCCTGCGCGCCTGACGCTCCGGAACCACGCCCGGCCCAGGGACGCGCGGGGCCGGCCCGGTCGCCGCGCACCGCCGGGAACCGCCCGGGACCGCGGGGAACCACGGGAGACGGCCCGGCCCCGCCGGAGACGTCGGCCCCGCGGAAGACCGTCCGGCCCCGCCCAGGACCACCGGAAACCACCCGGCCCCGCCGGAAACCACCGGAGACGGCCGGGGGCCCGGCCCGGCCCCACCGGCCCGGTCCGCCGCGCACCGTCCGCCCCGCCAAGGCCCGGCGCGCCCCGACCCGCCGGGGCAGCGGGCCCGGGGAGGGCCGCGTCGTAGAATCTCCGCATTGTGTCTGAGTCCCCGAACCCCCAGCCCAGCCTCCCCGACAGCGCGCCGGAGGCGACCGCGTACGTGCCCCCCAAGTGGCGCACCGAGCCCCGTTTCCCCGACGGCCCCGCGCCCGACCCGGCCGGCTCGCACCACGAGCGCCGCATCCGCAGCTTCCAGCCGCGCCGCAGCCGGGTGACCACCGGCCAGGGCGAGGCGCTGAAGCGGCTCTGGGGCACCTGGGGCCTCGACATCGACGGCCACGAGGTCATCGACCTCAAGGAGATGTTCGACGGCCTGCCCGTGGTCCTGGAGATCGGCTTCGGCATGGGCGAGGCCACCGCCCAGATGGCCGCCGCCGACCCGGGCACCGGCGTCCTCGCCGCCGACGTCCACACCCCCGGTCAGGGCAACCTGCTCGCCCTCGCGGAGCGCGCCGGCCTGACCAACGTCCGCGTGGCGAACGGCGACGCGATCATCCTGCTCCGCGAGATGCTCCCGCCGGACTCCCTCGCCGGTCTGCGCGTGTACTTCCCGGACCCGTGGCCGAAGGCCCGCCACCACAAGCGGCGGCTGATCCAGCCCGAGTTCCTCGACCTGGCCGCGACCCGACTGGCGCCCGGCGCGATCCTGCACTGCGCGACCGACTGGGAGCCGTACGCCGAGCAGATGCTCGAAGTCCTCACGGCGCACCCGCGGTTCGAGAACACCCAGGCCGACGGCGGCTACGCGCCGCGCCCCGACTTCCGTCCGCTGACCCGCTTCGAGGGACAGGGCCTGGACAAGGGGCACGTCGTCCACGACCTGCTGTTCGCACGTACGGACGAGGCCTCCCCCGAGCCGACGCGGTAACCGCGAACGTCACTCCCGGTGTCCGACCCGCTCGGTAGGGTCATCATGTGTTCCGAGCGCTCCGTGGTGTGCTCGCACGCCCGTCGGGCAGGGCCCGGACGTGCGTGCTGGTCATCCTGCTCACCGCGACGGGGATCGCGATCCTCGAACTCGTCCGGGAGCAGACCGGTACCCCCGGCTTCTTCGTCGGCCTGGGTCTGGCCCTGTTGCCGGTGCCGCCCCTGATGGCGGCCTTCCGGTGGCTGGGCCGGGCCGCGCCCGGCCCGTGGCGGCGGCTGCTGCTCTGCTTCGGGTGGGGGGCGTGCACCGCCGCGTTGATCGCGATACTGGCCAACAGCTTCGCCACGGACTGGATCGCGGCGGCCACCGCCGACCCCTCGAACGCCGACCACCTCGGCTCGGTGGCCATCGCCCCCGTCGTGGAGGAGACCGCGAAGGCGGCGGCGCTGCTCATCGTCTTCGTCCTGCGAAGACGGCAGTTCACCGGCCCCGCCGACGGGTTCGTGATCGCCGGGTTCACCGCGACCGGCTTCGCCTTCACCGAGAACATCCTCTACCTGGGCAACGCCTTCGACGAGGACCGGGCGAGCGGCACCGGGGTGCTGGACTCCGTGACCGCGGCGACGTTCTTCGTACGGGCGGTCATGTCCCCGTTCGCGCACCCGCTGTTCACCGTGCTGACCGGGCTCGGCTTCGGCGCCGCCGCGCTCGCCGTCGGCCGGGTCCGCAGGGTCGGCCTGCCGCTGCTGGGCCTGGCCCTGGCCATGGGCGCGCACGCCCTGTGGAACGGTTCCTCCCACTTCGGGGAGCACGGGTTCTACGTGGTCTACGGCTGCGTGATGGTCCCGGCGTTCGGGCTGCTGCTGTGGCTCGCGGTGCGCATCCGGCGCCACCGACTGCGCGCCGTCGCCGCCGAGCTGGCGGTGTACGCGCACGCGGGTTGGCTCCGGCCGGCGGAGGTGCCGGCCCTGGCCTCGGTGCCGGCCCGCTCGCTGGCGCGGGCCCTGGCCCGCCGCACCGGTGGCCGCCCCGCCGCCCGGGCGGTGTCCCGGTACGCGGCGGACGCCGCCGCCCTGGCCCTGCTGCGCCGGCACGCCCGCCACGCGGGTCCGGGCGAGGAGGCCGACTTCGTGGCGCGGGAGCGGGAGTTGCTGGAGTCGCTGTGGCGGCGCCAGGCGACGGCCTCGCCCGCGCTGGCCCGGGCGGCGGTCCTGGAGGAGCTGCTGCCCCCGCGCCCCCACCCTCCGCTCGCGCCCCCGGCACCGGCACCGACACCGACACCCGCGAGGGTCCCGGGTCCGGCCGCGGCCGTCGTACGCGCGCCCGCGGCGCTCCTGCCGGCCCCCCGGCGGGCGGAGTTCGCGGACCTCACCGCGGGCCCGTGAGCGGAAGCGGGTCAAGACCGGGGCGTACCCGGGCCTCGGACCCGGGCCCGAACGCGGTGCGTGCGGTTCAGACGCTCAGGCCCTTGGAGTTCAGCCAGGCCAGCGGGTCGACGGTGGAGCCGCCCTTGCGGACCTCCAGGTGCAGGTGCGCGCCGGTGACGTTGCCGGTCGCGCCGACCCGGCCGATGGTGTCGCCCGCGCCGACGGAACCGGAGGTCACGGACATCGAGGAGAGGTGGCAGTACCAGACCTCGGTGCCGTCGCTCAGCTGGAGCACGATCCGGTAGCCGTAGGCGCCGGACCAACCGGCGGAGATGACCTTGCCCGCGCCGACGGCCTTGACCGGGGTGCCCGTCGGGGCCGCGAAGTCCAGGCCCGTGTGGTAGCCGGAGGACCACATGGAGCCGGCGACCCCGTAGTGCGAGGTGAGCGTGTACGCGGAGGTCGGCAGGACGTAGGCGCCCGTGGACTTCCCACCGCCCGTGGAGCCCCCGCCGGAGCCGGCGGCCGGCTTCGCCTCGGCCTGTGCGGCGGCGGCCTGTTCCGCGGCCGCCTTGTCGGCCTCGGCCTTCTCGGCGGCGGCCTTCTCGGCCGCCGTGCGGATCTCCTCGGCCTCCTTGTCGGCGGCCTCCTTCTGGCCGCGGGCCTCCTGGGCGGCGGCGTCGCGCGCGGCCCGCTCGGCGTCCGCGCGGGCCTGGGCGTCGAGGGTGTCCTGCTGCGATTCGGCCTGGAGGAGGATGCGGTTGCGCAGCGCCTCCCCGGCGTCGGCCTGGGACCGCTCCCGGTCCTCGGCCTGCCGCGCGGCCTCCGCGGTGCGCGCGGCGCCCGTGCCGGCGTCGTCTGCGTCCTTGTCCTGACCGCCGTCGCCGAGCAGGTCGGGGAGCGAGGGCACGGATATGGCGACCTGGGGGCGGTCCTGAGCGGTCGCGATGCCGCCGGCGCCGACGGCGGCGATCACGCCGACACCGAGCACGGTGGAGCTGCGGGCGAGTCCCCCGCGGGGCTTGAGGACGCGGTGCTTGCCGCGCGGGGGCCGCGCGGAGTCCTCGGTGGGGTTCCACTCGCCCCAGGCTCCGCCGGTGGGCGTCTCCTGGACGTCTGTGCCGTCAGGGGCAGGCGAGTTGGAGGCCACGGGGGCACACTCCTCAAAGGGGGGAACGCGCACGGTGCCGTCTCTTGCGACGGCTGGGACGACCGCGCTGCGTTATCGAACGGTAATAGACGCGGGGGAGTGATTCCAAGCTGTTGCGACTGATCGTTAACGTCAATCAGCCACTCATCGCGCATCTTTGGCCTGGACATTCAGTACATTGACCGAACAACTCCCGCAAAAAGAAGCGGAATCATGGCTCACTTCAGCCACACAGGCTTAATGACGATCCGTCAAGTACCTTGCTCAGCGCACCCCGTACGCTACGCAGCGTGAGGTGATCTAGGTCTCGTCCCGCCGCACCACCGGGACGGTCCGCCGGCGAGCCGGCTGCCCCTCCCCCGGACGACCCACCGCCAGCAGCGCCATGTCGTCGGTCGCCCCGCCGCCCGTGTGCCGGCGCACGTCGGTGCTCAGCGCGTCGAGCAGGGCGTCCGGCCCCGGGAAGACCCGCCCCCGCAGCCGGGCGGCCGGGTCGTAGAAGACCCCGGCCGCGTCCCGCGCCTCCGTCAGCCCGTCCGTGAACAACAACAGCGTGCTGCCCGCCGGGAAGGGCCACTGCCGGACCCGGTCCACCGATCCCGCCGACAGCTCCCCCAGCCCCAACGGCAACGCCGGCTCGCGCGGGGCCAACACCACCAGCGCGCCGTCCGCGTGCAACAACAGCGGCTCCGGATGCCCCCGGTTGACCAACCGCAACGCCTCCGCCCCCGGAGGGACCTCCCCGAGCACGCACGTCGTGAACCCCTCCACCGCGTCCAACCCGTCCCGCCGGCCGCCCTCACGGGCCAGGGCGCGCTCCAGGCGCCCCGCGAGGCCCTCCAGGGTCTCCTCGGTGTCCGCAGCCTCCCGGAAGGCCCCCAGCACCACGGCGACGGCCTCCACCGCCCCCAGCCCCTTGCCCCGTACGTCGCCCACCGCGAGCCGAACCCCGTACGGGGTGTCCTGGACGGCGTAGAAGTCCCCGCCGATGAAGGCGTCGGCCTGGGCTGCCTCGTAGCGGGCGGAGACGTGCAACCCGGAGATCCGTTCCGCCGGCGTCGGCAGCACGGCCCGCTGGGCGGCCTCGGCGATCTCGCGCGCCGAGGCGAGCCGCTCGCCGCTGCGCCGCACGACCCGGTTGATCAGCAGGGCCAGTACCGACACCGTGAGGACGGTCACCAGCTCGGTCAGCGCCTCCGCCTTGCCGCTGCTGCCGTTGTGGACGTGCAGGCCGACCACGGTCGCCGAGGCGGCGAGCCCCGTCAGGGCCGTCGCCCACAGCGAGAACAGCGGCGCCGCGATCAGCGGAGCCGCCGAGAAGAAGGGGGAGCCCGTGAAGCTCGGCGGAGTGGACAGGTCGAAGATCAACCCGAGCACGATGAGGGTCATCGGCAGGATCCGGACCACCCTCCGGGCCCGGCCTCCCGCGAGGCCGCGCGCGTCGCTTCCCTGCCGGCCCAGCCCCACCACGCCGTCTCCTGCCGCCCGGTCCCGCCTCGCCCCCTCCAGGCTGGCGGCACCGACCCCCCGCGGCGACCCGACCGGGCCGATCGGGTGAGGGCGACGCGCGGCACACCCCGGAGAACGCCCGCGAACACGACGAAGGCCCGGTTCCATTCAAGGAACCGGGCCTTCGTCTTCAGTAGCGGGGACAGGATTTGAACCTGCGACCTCTGGGTTATGAGCCCAGCGAGCTACCGAGCTGCTCCACCCCGCGTCGGTGAACCCAACTCTACGTCATCCGGGGGACGCCCTGCGCCAATTACCGCCCCGGACACCCCCGCGAGGGGCATCACCGCAGGTCACAGCCCTGAAATGCGAAAACGAAGGCCGGCGGTCGGCAGCGGTTCGAAGCCGGCGGCGCCCCGACGGACCGGCTGCCGTCCCCTCCGTCGCGCACCACTTCCCGGCCGGCGGCCCCGACCGCGCCCGCCGTACGGACGGCCCCGGGATCCCGCGGGAGCCCGTGGCGCGCGCCCCGCGCCCCGCACGGCGCCGCCGGCGCCCCGCGGCCGGTCCCGGCCGCGACGGGCCGTCGTGGGGTCCCTGCCGCACACGAGGAAGCGCCCCACCCGAGGAACTCGGATGGGGCGCTCGTTCGCAGGTCAGGGGGAAGTCCCCCCGGCCCGCGGGTGGTAGGCCATGTCGGACTCGAACCGACAACCAACGGATTAAAAGTCCGCTGCTCTGCCAATTGAGCTAATGGCCCTCCACGTGCTCACCCCAGAGCATAGCCGGAGAGGGGCTCCTGGCCGATCGGGTATCGCCGGGTGTGGCTGAGGCGGTTTCCCGCCAATGGGTGGGCACGGGGCCAAACGGGCCGGAAACGGGCTCGGCCCCCACCGCACCGAGGTGCCGTGGGGGCCGAGGGAGCGTCAGAAGGCGCTCAGAGATCAGCCGTTGCGCTTCCAGCGCGGCTTGTCGTCGCGACGGCCGCCGAAGGAGCCACCGGAGCCGGACGGACGGTTGTCGTCACGACGGCCGTAGGGGCGGTCGCCGGCGCCACCGGAGCGGAAGCCACCCGACGGACGGTCGTCGCGGCGGAAGCCGCCACGGTCGCCACCGCGGTCGTCACGGTTGAAGCCACCCGACGGACGGTCGTCACGACGGAAACCACCACGGTCACCACCGCGGTCGTCACGACGGTCACCACCCGAGCGGAAACCACCCGACGGACGGTCGTCGCGGCGGAAGCCACCACGGTCGCCACC
Source organism: Streptomyces sp. NPDC048606 (assembly GCF_040650855.1). Taxonomy (NCBI): domain Bacteria; kingdom Bacillati; phylum Actinomycetota; class Actinomycetes; order Kitasatosporales; family Streptomycetaceae; genus Streptomyces; species Streptomyces sp. NPDC048606. The sequence goes on from NZ_JBEZIB010000027.1 coordinate 25,229, forward strand.
GCGGTCGTCACGGTTGAAGCCACCCGACGGACGGTCGTCACGACGGAAACCACCACGGTCACCGCCACGGTCGTCACGACGGTCACCACCGGAACGGAATCCACCCGACGGACGGTCGTCACGACGGAAACCACCACGGTCACCACCGCGGTCGTCACGGTTGAAGCCACCCGACGGACGGTCGTCACGACGGAAACCACCACGGTCACCACCGCGGTCGTCACGACGGTCACCACCCGAGCGGAAACCACCCGACGGACGGTCGTCGCGGCGGAAGCCACCACGGTCACCGCCACGGTCGTCACGGCGGTTGTCGCGACGCTCGTAGTTGCCGCGGTCGTCACGGCGCTCGAAGGTGCGCTCCTGGACGACGGGCTCGGCCGCGACGGCGGCGGCGAGCTCGGCCTCGGCGGCCTCCACGACCTCGGCGACGGCGGCCTCCGGGTCCTCGCCGCGCTCACGGGCGGAGCGGGCGACGAGGCGGTCGGCCTCCTCGCGCAGCTCGGCGGCGCGACGGGTCGCGCGCTCCAGCTGCTTGGTGAGGTCGGCGACGTCGCGCTCGGCCTGCTTGGCGGCGTTGTTCGCCGAGTCGGCCTGGACCTCGGTGAGCGAACGCGCACCGGTGATCTCGGCGACCTCCGGGTCGAAGGCGCCGGCGCCCTGGACGATGTGGCGCGAGGCGTCGACGCCCGCGTCCTCCATCAGGCGGAAGATCTGGCGGCGCTGGTGCGGCAGGGCCAGGGAGACCACGACGCCCGACTTGCCTGCGCGGGCGGTACGGCCCGAGCGGTGCAGGTAGTCCTTGTGGTCGCCGGCCGGGTCCACGTTCAGGACCAGGTCGATGCCGTCGACGTGGATGCCGCGGGCGGCGACGTCGGTGGCGACGAGCGCGTTGACGTAGCCGTCCTTGAAGTCCGCGAGGACGCGGGTACGGGCGCCCTGGGTCATGCCGCCGTGCAGCGCGTCGGCCTTCACGCCGGCCTCGACGAGCTGCTCGGCGATGCGGTCGGCGCCCAGCTGGGTGCGGACGAAGATGATGGTGCGGCCCTTGCGGGCGGCGATGGCGGCCGTGACGGGCGCCTTGTCCTTCGGCTTCACGACGAGGACGTGGTGCGTCATGGTCGTGACGTTGCCCTGGGCGCTGTCGACCTCGTGGCTGACCGGGTTGGTCAGGTAGCGCTTGACCAGCGTGCCGATCTCGTTCTCCATGGTCGCGGAGAAGAGCATGCGCTGACCGCCGGCCGGGACCTGGTCGAGCAGCTCGGTGACCTCGGGCAGGAAGCCCAGGTCGGCCATCTGGTCGGCCTCGTCGAGGACGGCGACCTCGACGTTCTCCAGGGAGCAGGCGCCGCGGTTGATGATGTCGCGCAGACGGCCCGGGGTGGCGACGAGGATGTCGACGCCGCGCTCCAGGGCGTAGATCTGGTTGCCCATGGACGTACCGCCGCAGACGACCTTCATCTTCAGGCCGAGCACGTCGCCGTAGGGCTGGAGGGCGTCCGCGACCTGCATCGCGAGCTCGCGGGTCGGGGTGAGGATGACCGCGCGGGGCTTCTTCTTGTCGGTGTGACCGCCGGCGAGGCGCGCCAGGGTCGGCAGACCGAAGGAGAGGGTCTTGCCGGAGCCGGTGCGGCCGCGGCCGAGGATGTCCTTGCCGGCCAGGGCGTCCGGGATGGTCGCCGCCTGGATCGGGAAGGGGGTGGTGACGCCGTTCTGCGCGAGCTTGCGCACGACGCCCTCGGGCAGACCGAGGTCCGCGAAGGTCACCGTGGGCTCGGCGTCGGCGTCGCCGTCTTCGTCGTTCACGTCGCCGGAGACATCGGCCTCGAGGGCCTCGATGATCTCGTCCGCCTCGATGGCCTCCATGGCCTCGGTGACCGCGAGGGTCTCGGCGTCGACGATGTCGTTGGTGTCGTTCTCGGGCATGACGGAACGGTCAGAACTGGAAATGGACATGCGAAATGCGAAACCTTCCGGAGTCTCGGCACGCGCCCAAACTCCGTGAATCGCAAATCGACCGCCTCAATGCGGTCAGCCACGGCTAGGGAGAGTACGCGCCACACGGCGCTCTTCGGATTCGGCGCCGGGCAATGGGATCAAACGATCTATAACCATACGCACCCTCCTGGGGGTCTGGCAAGTTCCACTCGGCCAAACCCCCCTGAGCTGCGCAAACGTTCCGCCCGCGAGGGCGGGACCGGCGGGAGGAACCGGCACGAACCCGCCCGGAACTAGACGGTCGCCCCCTGCCCGGCGGTCGGTTCCGGGCCCGGCGGAGTCGGCTCGGGCGGAGTGGGTTCCGTCACAGGCGGGGTCGGCTCCACCACCGGCGGAGTGGTGGCCGAGCCTCCGGATCCACCCGATCCGGAGCCCGAGCCCGCGCCCCCGCCGGAACCCGACCCGGACCCCGAGCCCGAGCCCGCGCCCCCGCCGGAACCCGACCCGGACCCCGAGCCGGAACCCGAGCCGCCGGACCCCGAACCTCCACCGGAACCCGAGCCGCCGCCGGACGGCACCTGCCCCTGCCCGCCGGCCCCGCCGCCGGGGCCCGCCGAGGGCGAGGGCTGCCCGGGCCTGCCCACCGGGGCGCCGGGGCTGGGAGAGGCCCCGGTCGCACCGGAGGCCCGGCCCGGCTCACCGGCCTTGCCCTCCTGGTTGCCCGTCGCGTCCTTGAGCCCCTGCCCGTTGCCGTGGATCCCCGAGCCGCGCCCGACGGCCGCGCCGCCACCCGCGGCGGCCCCCTTGCCGCCCGCCGAACTCGCCGGCGCCGGCTTCGCGGCGTCCTCGCCGACGCTCATGCAGCCCGCGGTGGCCGCGACCGCGAGGGCGGAGACGGCGAGTCTGAGGGAAGCGGACAAAGGGCGCACGGGGTACCTCCGGGGACACGGCGGCGGGGTCCGCGATGGGCGGGTCAATGAGCCCAACTCCCTTTACCCCGTAAGAGACACGCCCTTACCCGAACAGCTGCCGCGCCACCCGCGCACCGAGGTGCACGGCCCCCAGCCCGACCAGCACCGACGCCAGCACGTTCGCCGCGGCGAGGAAACCCCGACCGCGCTCGGCCAACCGCAGGGTCTCGTAGGAGAACGTCGAGTAGGTGCTCAGCGCCCCGCACAGGCCGGTGCCGATCAGCAGGCCCGCCGAAGAGGGGCCCCCGGCGCCCGCGCCGCCCGCCAGGCCGGCCCCGGCCAGGCCCCCCAGCAGCAGGCAGGCGAAGGCGTTCACCGTGAAGGTCCCCCAGGGGAAGAGGGAGTCGTCGCGGGCCTGCACCGCCCGGTCGGTCAGGTAGCGCAGCGGGGCCCCGACCGCCGCCCCGGCGAGCACCAGCAGCCAGTTCACCGCGGACCGCCCCCTCCGGCTCCCGGCGCCGGACCGGCCGAGGGCGCCGACCCGACCGCCCGGCGGGTCAGCGTCGCCGCCGCCCATACGGCGCCCAGCGCGCCGACGACGGTGAGCGCGGCGTAGGCCAGGGCGCGGCCCGCCGCGCCGTCGTCGAGCAGCCGCGAGAAGTCGAGCGCGTAGGCGGAGAAGGTGGTGAAGCCGCCGAGCACCCCGGTCCCGGCGAAGGGGCGCACCAGGGGGTGGGCCCGCCGGTCGCCCTCGGCGACCAGCACCATGAGCACGCCGATGAGCGCGCAGCCGACGACGTTGATCCACAGGGTCGTCCACGGGAAGGCCCCGGGGCCTTCCGCGGGCCACAGCAGCCCTGCCCCGTAGCGGGCCGCGGCGCCCACCGCGCCGCCCGCCGCGACGGCGGCGAGCACCGGGACCGGCGGCTCGGCGCGCTGCGCGGGCACGCGCAGGTCGACGTCGGGGTCGACGGGTCCCTCGGCGGATCCCTCGGCGGATCCCTCCGGGGGACCCTCGGCGGGTCCGTCGGCGGGTCCCTCCACCGGCCCCTCCGCGGGCCCGCCGGACGGGCCGGGGCTCACCCGTAGCCCAGCGCGTGCAGCCGTTCGTCGTCGATGCCGAAGTGATGGGCGATCTCGTGCACCACCGTCACCTCCGTCTCGGCGACCACGCTCTCCCGGTCCTCGCACATCCGCAACGTGGGGTTCCGGTAGATCGTGATGCGGTCCGGGAGGACGCCGGCGTACCACTCGCCGCGCTCGGTGAGGGGAGTCCCCTCGTACAGCCCGAGCAGCTCGGGGTCGTCGGCCGGGGGTTCGTCCTCGACGAACACCGCGACGTTGTCCATCAGCCGCGTGAGCTCCGGCGGGATCCGGTCCAGGGCCTCTGCGACGAGCTCCTCGAACTCCTCGCGCGTCATCTCCAGCACCCGGCCATTGTCGCTCCGGGGGAAACCGTTTTGGCGATACCTCCTCCGATCCCATATGCTTCTCACGTCCCCGACGCGCTGAAAAGTGCCCGGCGGGCCTTTAGCCCTCATCGTCTAGTGGCCCAGGACGCCGCCCTTTCAAGGCGGTAGCACGGGTTCGAATCCCGTTGGGGGTACGCAACACCATGTGCAAGACTTGCTCTTGCACAAACCAGGTCCTGTGGAGCAGTTGGTTAGCTCGCCACCCTGTCAAGGTGGAGGTCGCGGGTTCAAGTCCCGTCAGGATCGCTGAGGCTGGAAACAGTCTCGTGGCTGGGTAGCTCAGTTGGTACGAGCGATCGCCTGAAAAGCGATAGGTCGCCGGTTCGACCCCGGCCCCAGCCACAGAAGGAAGGCCCCGTCCATCGGACGGGGCCTTCCGCGTTCACCCGCCCGCTTCGGTCCCCCGCTCGGCGCGGACCGCGCGCCGCCACCGGCCCAGGCCGAAGACCAGGGCTCCGGCGGCGATCAGGGCGAGCAGCGCCCAGTCCGGTACGGCGTCCGCGAAGGAGCCCACCCAGCGCTCGACGGCGTACGAGTCGTCCACGTCCAGCAGGCCCGGCAGGGCGCTCGCGCCGTCGTACGCCAGGAACAGCGCGCCCAGGGTGATGAAGAAGAGCCCGGACAGCAGCGAGGTGGTGTGCAGTTCGAGGCGGCCCAGGCGCAGCGGGCGGCCGCGCAGCCAGCGCCTGCGGCCCAGGTCGAAGCGCTCCCACAGCAGGGCCAGGACGAACAGCGGTACGGCCATGCCGAGCGCGTACGCCGCCAGCAGCAGGCCGCCGTAGACGGGGCTCCCGCTGACCGCCGCGACCGTGAGGACGCTGCCCAGGATCGGGCCCGCGCAGAAGCCGGCGAGGCCGTAGACGGCGCCGAGGGCGTACACGGACAGGGCGGTGGTCGGGCGGATCCGGCCGGAGGCCTCGGACAGCCGGCGGGAGGCGAAGCCGAGGCCGAGGATCTGGGCGAGGCCGAGGGCGATGATCAGCCAGCCGCCGACGAGGACGAGGGCCTCGCGGTTGCCGTGGAAGAAGCGGCCCGCGTACGAGCCCGCCGCGCCCAGGGGCACGAGGGTGGTGGCGAGGCCCGCGTAGAAGATCCCGGTACGGGCCAGGAGGCGGGAGCGGGAGTCGATCGAGTACGCGAAGAAGGCGGGCAGCAGCAGGGCGCTGCACGGGCTGAGCAGGGCGAGGAGGCCGCCCATGAGGGCGGCGAGGTAGCCGATGCCGGTCACGGGCGGGCCGCCCCCTTCGCGCCGGCCTCGGCCTTCGCGCGCTCGATGGCGGCGGTGAAGGTCTCCAGGGGCTGGGCGCCGGCGACGGGGCGGCCGTCCACGAGGAAGGAGGGGGTGGAGCGGACGCCGATGCGGTAGCCCTCGTCCTGGTCCTTCTTGAGGGCGGCGGTGGCGGCCTCGCCGGTGAGGTCGGCCTTGAACCGCTCCAGGTCGGGGACGCCGGCCTGGCGGGCGAGTTCGACGAGGCGTTCCTCGCCGAAGCCCTTCTCCTTGGCGCCCTCGGCGTACGCGGCTTCGTGGAAGGCGGCGAACCTGTCCTGCTGCCCGGCCGCCCAGGCGGCCTTGGCGGCGGCCTCGGACTCGGCGCCGAAGATCGGGAAGTTGCGCCACTCGATGCGCAGGGTGCCGTCCTCGACGTACTTCCTCACCAGCTCGGGTTCGGTGTCGCGGGCGAACTTGGCGCAGTAGCCGCAGCGGAAGTCGGAGTACTCGATGAGGACGACGGGGGCGTCGGGGCGGCCCACGGCGAGCTTGTCGCCCGCTTCGCGGCGGGCGAGGGCCTTCAGCTCGGCGGCGGGGCCGCTGTCGGACCCGGCGGCGGCCGAGGAGCCGGCGGAGGTGTCGGTGCGCCGCTCTTCGGGGGCGGTGGCCTGCCAGGAGACGAGGCCGAGGGTGACGGCGGCGAGCGCGACCCCGGCGGAGACGAGCAGGGGCTTGCGGGCGGAGGAGGGCATGCGGGGGCTCCGGTGCTGTGGAGGAGGGAAGAGGGGTACGGCGGTGCGGGGCCGTACTCCTAGACCCGCAGCACGGACAGCTCCAGGGGGCCGGGCGCGGGACGCACGGGTCCGCGTACGAGGACGCGTACGGGCTCCGTCGGCTGCGGGCGCTGCGCCTCGGGGGCGGGGCGGGCGGCCGGGAGCGGCGCGTGGTCGTGGCCGGCGCGGGGCGGGACGGCGGGGGTGTGGTCGCGGGCGGGGGAGCCGGGTGCACAGGCGGGCCCCTGCCCGACGCCCGCGAGGGCCGGCGCGAGGCCGAAGCCCGGCGCGGGGGCCGGGGCGGAGGCGGGGGCCGGCGCGGCGGCCGGGACCCGAGGGGTCTCCGGGGCCCGCGCGACCTCCGCGACCCCCGAGGCCCGCGCGACCCCCGAGGCCCGCGCGACCCCCGAGGCCCGCGCGACCTCCGCGACGTCCCGGGCCTCGACGGCCACCAGAGCCACCGGGAGTACCGGGGCCACCGAGGCCGGTGCGACCACCGGGAACGTCGCGGCCTCCGTGGCCGGCGTGGCCACCGCGAACGCCACGTCCACCGAGGCCGGTGCGACCACCGGGAACGCCGCGGCCGCTGGGGCCGGTGCGGCCGCGGCGGTCGGGGGCAGCGTGCCCAGCAGCACCGCGAGGACGGCCGCCAGGAGGCAGCACACGGAGCGGCGGCGGGACAAGGTGGGCTGCCTCTCACTGGCGCATCGGGGGGACTCGTCCCGAAATGGTACGGGGAGGGACACAAATGCGTTCGCCACCCACAGCACCCAGGTGAGATCCTCGATCAGGTATGTCTACTTCCTTCGCCGCCCTGCAGACGCTTCTCGGTGAGATCTCCCTCCGTGACGCGCACCGCCTCGGCCGCCGCCTCGAAGGCGCCCGCCGCATCCGCAAGCCCGAGGCCAAGCAGGCCGTGCTCGACGAGATCGCAGCGGAGGCCGAGAAGGCCGCCGCGCGACTGGCCGGCCGTGCCTCGCGGATGCCGGAGGTCACGTATCCCGAGAACCTGCCCGTCAGCCAGAAGAAGGACGAGATCGCCGAGGCGATACGCGACCACCAGGTCGTGATCGTCGCGGGCGAGACCGGCTCCGGCAAGACCACGCAGATCCCCAAGATCTGCATGGAGCTGGGGCGCGGTGTCCGGGGCATGATCGGGCACACCCAGCCCCGCCGGATCGCGGCGCGCACCGTCGCGGAGCGGATCGCGGAGGAGCTGAAGTCGGAGATCGGCCAGACGGTCGGCTGGAAGGTCCGGTTCACCGACCAGGTGGACCAGGACGCGACCTTCGTGAAGCTGATGACGGACGGCATCCTGCTCGCCGAGATCCAGACGGACCGCGAGCTGCGCGCCTACGACACGATCATCATCGACGAGGCGCACGAGCGGTCGCTGAACATCGACTTCCTGCTGGGCTACCTGGCGACGCTGCTGCCCAAGCGCCCGGACCTGAAGGTGGTCATCACCTCCGCGACGATCGACCCGGAGCGCTTCTCCCGGCATTTCGGGGACGCCCCGATCGTCGAGGTCAGCGGCCGGACGTATCCGGTGGAGGTGCGCTACCGGCCCCTGCTGGAGGAGGACTCCGAGGAGAGCGACCGCGACCAGATCACGGCGATCTGCGACGCGGTCGACGAGCTCCAGGGCGAGGGCGCCGGCGACATCCTGGTCTTCCTCTCCGGCGAGCGGGAGATCCGGGACACGGCGGACGCGCTGGAGAAGAGGAAGCTGCGCTTCACCGAGGTGCTCCCCCTGTACGCGCGGCTCTCGCACGCCGAGCAGCACCGGGTGTTCCAGCAGCACACGGGTCGGCGGATCGTGCTGGCGACGAACGTCGCCGAGACCTCCCTGACCGTCCCGGGCATCAAGTACGTGATCGACCCGGGCACGGCCCGCATCTCCCGCTACAGCCACCGCACGAAGGTGCAGCGGCTGCCGATCGAGCGGATCAGCCAGGCCAGCGCCAACCAGCGCAAGGGCCGCTGCGGTCGTACGAGCGACGGCATCTGCATCCGGCTGTACTCCGAGGACGACTTCAACGCCCGTCCGGAGTTCACGGACGCGGAGATCCTGCGGACGAACCTGGCCTCCGTCATCCTCCAGATGACCGCCGCGGGGCTGGGGGAGATCGAGAAGTTCCCCTTCATCGACCCGCCGGACCACCGCAACATCCGCGACGGCGTGCAGCTGCTCCAGGAGCTGGGCGCGCTGGACCCGGCCGAGAAGGACCACCGCAAGCGGCTCACCCCGATGGGACGGCAGCTGTCGCAGCTGCCGGTGGACCCCCGGCTGGCCCGCATGGTGGTGGAGGCGGACAAGAACAACTGCGTGCGCGAGGTCATGGTCATCGCGGCGGCGCTGTCCATCCAGGACCCGCGCGAGCGGCCCTCGGACAAGCAGACGCAGGCCGACCAGAACCACGCCCGCTTCAAGGACGAGACCAGCGACTTCCTGTCGTTCCTGAACATGTGGCGCTACGTCCGCGAGCAGCAGAAGGAGCGGGGTTCCTCCTCCTTCCGCCGGATGTGCAAGCAGGAGTACCTGAACTTCCTGCGGATCCGCGAGTGGCAGGACATCTACTCCCAGCTGCGCACGGTCGCCAAGACGATGGGCATCCACGTCAACGAGGCCGACGGTGCCGAGCAGAACATCCACATCTCGCTGCTGGCCGGTCTGCTGTCGCACATCGGTCTGAAGGACACCGACAAGAACGAGTACCTCGGTGCACGCTCGGCGAAGTTCGCGATCTTCCCGGGTTCCTCGCTGTTCAAGAAGCAGCCGAAGTTCCTGATGTCGGCCGAGCTGGTGGAGACCTCGCGGCTGTGGGCGCGGGTGAACGCCAAGGTGGAGCCCGAGTGGGTGGAGCCGCTCGCCCAGCACCTGATCAAGCGCACGTACAGCGAGCCGCACTGGGAGAAGGACCAGGCGGCCGTGATGGCGTACGAGAAGGTGACCCTGTACGGGGTGCCGATCGTCGCCCAGCGGAAGATCAACTACGGGCGGATCGACCCGGAGGTGTCGCGGGAGCTGTTCATCCGCAACGCCCTGGTCGAGGGCGACTGGCGTACGCACCACAAGTTCTACGCCGACAACCGCAGGCTCCTGACCGAGGTCGAGGAGCTGGAGAACCGGGCCCGGCGTCGGGACATCGTGGTCGACGACGAGACCCTCTTCGACTTCTACGACCAGCGCATCCCGGAACACGTGGTGTCGGGGGCGCACTTCGACTCCTGGTGGAAGCACAAGAAGCGCGAGGAGCCCGAACTCCTCGACTTCGAGCGCGAGATGCTGCTCACCGAGAAGGCGGCCGGGGTCACCAAGGCCGACTATCCGGACAGCTGGCGCCAGGGGCAGCTGAAGTTCCGGGTGACCTACCAGTTCGAGCCGGGCACGGACGCGGACGGCGTGACCGTGCACGTCCCGCTCCAGGTGCTGAACCAGGTCACCGACGAGGGCTTCGACTGGCAGATCCCGGGCCTGCGGGAGGAGGTGGTGACGGAGCTGATCCGTTCGCTGCCCAAGCCGATCCGCCGGCACTACGTACCCGCCCCGAACTACGCGACCCGCTTCCTGGCGACGTCCCACCCGCTCCAGGAGCCGCTGACGGTGACGCTCGCCCGCGAGCTGCACCGGATGGTCGGGGTCCCGGTGACGGCCGAGGACTTCGACACCACCCGGATCCCCGAACACCTGAAGATCACCTTCCGGATCGTCGACGAGCGGCGCCGGACGCTCGCCGAGGACAAGGACCTGGAGAGCCTGCGGCTGTCGCTGAAGCCGAAGGCCCGCCAGGCCCTGTCCAAGGCCGCCGCGGCCACCGCCGAGCGCTCGGGCGGGGAGTCGCTGGAGCGCACGGGGCTGACGGACTGGACCATCGGCTCGCTGACGAAGGTCTTCGAGACCCGGCGCGCCGGCCAGCCCGTGAAGGCCTACCCGGCGCTGGTGGACGAGGGGACGAGCGTCTCCGTACGCCTCTTCGACACGGAGGTCGAGCAGCAGCGGGCGATGTGGCTGGGCACGCGCAGGCTGATCCTCCTCAACATCCCGGTGAACCCGGCGAAGTTCGCCTCGGACAAGCTCACCAACCAGCAGAAGCTGGCCCTGTCGCGGAACCCGCACGGTTCCATCCAGGCCCTCTTCGACGACTGCGCGACGGCCGCGACCGACCGGCTGATCGCCGACCACGGCGGGCCGGCCTGGGATGAGGCGGGCTTCCGCCGGCTCTACGAGGCGGTACGCGCCGACCTGGTGGACACGACGGTGCGGACGGTGGGCCAGGTCCAGCAGGTGCTGGCCGCCTGGCAGGCCTGCGAGCGGCGGCTGAAGGCGACCAACAGCCTGGCGCTGATGGCGAACGTCGCGGACGTGAAGCAGCAGCTGGCGGCGCTGATGCCGGCGGGCTTCGTGACGCTGACCGGACTGCGCCGGCTGCCGGACCTGATGCGGTACCTGGTGGCCGCCGACCGGCGCCTCCAGCAGATGCCGACGGGCGCCCAGCGGGACACGACGCGCATGCAGAAGGTCCACGAGATGCGGGACGAGTACCTGTGGCTGCTGGAGCAGTTGCCGCAGGGGCGGCCGGTGCCGGAGACGGTGACGGAGATCCGCTGGATGATCGAGGAACTGCGGGTCAGCTACTTCGCGCACGCGCTCGGGACGGCGTACCCGATCTCCGACAAGCGGATCGTGAAGGCGGTGGACGCGGCGGCGCCGTGATCCGGTTCGACTGCACCCCCTGAGCTGGGGTACAGTCTGATTCGCAGCCGCCGAGCGGCCGCGAATCAAGGACCTGTGGAGCAGTTGGTTAGCTCGCCACCCTGTCAAGGTGGAGGTCGCGGGTTCAAGTCCCGTCAGGTTCGCAGAAACGTCAGGGCCCGCATCCCCCAGGGATGCGGGCCCTGACGCGTTGTCGGACATCGCCGGGCACCGCCGGCCGGCCCGGGGCTCCGTCGGGCGGCGTCGCCGGCGACCCGACCCGATCATGATCACCAGCGGATGCGGCGAGGGCCCTGAAGGGGCCCCAGGGGGCCTGTCGCGCCGGCCGCCCACCAGAGGAGCCCCGTCCGACCGTTCGGCCCCCAGCGGGCCGCCGACGGGGCCGGGGCCCGGGGCGGTCCCGTACCGGGAAAATCCCCCGTTCGCACGAGTCGCTCTGCACCGAGCCATCCCCTTACGGGGTGCAATGCCGGATGTACAAGAGTTATCAGCTGTGACGGGAGTCACCACACGAGTTTTTGAGATGCGCACGTTTATCGGACTCATACGCCCGCTCGATTTAATATGTGCAATGGCACCCTGCCCGGCGACCCTCGCGCGGCACGCCTCCGGACCTCCGTCCGGGCATAAAAAAGATCGCGCTGGACCCGGCGGAGTCCAGCGCGATCGAACGGCAATGAGCCTGTTGGGGCAGGACCAGCCGTTTGAAGCCTTTGGGTTTCATCGGATTGGGGGACCCGCTTCGAACCCGTTTAAAACTGTGGTGCTACGCGACCTCAGGCCTCGCTGCGCTGCTGCGGAATTCCCGCGAGCAGTGCGCGAACCTCGGCCTCGCGGTAACGGCGGTGTCCACCCAGGGTGCGGATGGACGTGAGCTTGCCAGCCTTGGCCCAGCGGGTGACCGTCTTCGGGTCCACGCGGAACATCGTGGCAACCTCAGCCGGGGTCAGCAGCGGCTCGGCATCAGGGGTGCGAGCGGTCATGAGCGGCCTCCTCGGGAGAACCGAACCATCTCGGTTCTTTCCTCTAAATTCTGCACCTTGGCCCACGTTGCCCGAAATGGACATACGCAGGCCGAGTCGGTTATAGGACGAACGGCTTGTCCTCGGCACTACAACTACACCATCCGTCCAGCCTCGACGGCCAAACCGATGGAATTGCCCTCCGAGGTGTTCATCAGCGGCGGAAGCCGATGGACCGTCCCATAACGGACAGTCACCCCACTGTAACGATCAGTCACAGAGCGATCAGGAGTCGTCAGACCCCCCATAGAGTGCAATACCGAGCATTCCGCCCTTAGTTGGACGGAAGGAACCCTCCCCGGACTCCTTGTCCTATTTTGGCACGAGGGTAGGGGAAGGGCGCAAGGGTGTAGATAGTGCGGTCCGTCACGCTTGGGCCAATGGCCCGTATCGGGACGTAGGTCCTGGAACTAAGACCCCAATGTCGCGATCAGGCCTCTGATCTGCGCTTTATGGCTGTTGCGAAGATACGGCCGATACGGGCGATACGCTCCGTGCCCGCGTCGTCACCCGTCTCCATCCGTCCCCACCCCGCCCGCAAGGACATCCGTACGGGTGCCCGCGGGTGTCGTGTGGACCACGTCCGGGCCGTCGCCCGGGCCGCGTCCCGGACCACGGCCCTAGTTCGCGAACAGTCTCTCCCGAACCGCCCGCCAACGGAGCGCCAGATCGGCATGGATTTCCGCGGCCCGCTCGGCGTCGCCCGCGCGCAGGGCCTCCAGCGCGCGTCCCAGGTCACGTGCCGAGCGGTCCGCCGCGAGACCGTCAGCCGGCAGCGCGTGCGGCAGCCCCCCGTAGTCCAGTTCGACCATCGAGCGCGGATGGAACTCCTCCAGCCAGCTGCCGACCTCCACCAGCCCCTCCGCCATCGCCCCGTACCCCTCCGCCGCCCGCAGCGTGCGCAGGCCCCGCGCCAGCCGGCGCCGGGCCTGGACCATCGGCGTGCGGTAGCGCAGCCGTTCGCCCGGCAGGTACTCCCGCTCGTCGTCCGCCACCAGCACGAACCAGCGCAACGGCACCTGCCACACCGCCGTGCGGATCCACGGCCGCGCGTCGGGATGGCCCTCCCGCCACCGCTCGTACTCCTCGTGCGCCCGCCGCCGGACCGTCGGCGGCAGCGCCGCGTCCAACACCGGGCGCGGGAACTCCGCCACCAGCTCCCGCAGCGCCAGCCACCCGCGCAGCCGGGTCCGCCACGGACACACCACGAGGGTCCCGTTCAGCCGCGCCGTGAAGGCGTCGGCGCTCTCCCGCTCCGGGACCCCCACCACGGGGACCCGGACCAAGTCGGAGAGCGAACGGCGCAGTTCGTCCTGGGCCGTCGGGCTCGCCCCGCGCCGGGCGTAGTCCGCCCAGTGGGTGCGCTCCGGCTCGGCGAAGGCCGCGAGCGGCTCGTAGACGCGCAGGTAGGAGGCGTACGGGACATTCGGCGCGGGCCGCGCCGAAGCCGGTCGCCGCTCGGGGGATGCGTTCACCCCCACCTCCTCCCCACCCCGGGGCCTCCGTTCACCTCCCCGGGGCCCCGACACGCCGCGGATCGGGGGCCCGTGACACGGGAGTGTTCCGATCCCCGGACAGGGGTCACCGGCGCGCCCCTCAGGTCTTACCCTGCTTCCAGCGCGCCCTCCCCCCACCCGCAGGGCGGGCGTCATTCCGCCGCATCTCTTCCATGGGAGTCACCACCGTGACCGAAATGACCGACGGCGTCCTGCACACCCTGTTCCGCACGGAACAGGGCGGCCACGAGCAAGTCGTGCTGTGCCAGGACCGAGCCACCGGCCTGAAGGCCGTCATCGCCATCCACTCCACCGCCCTGGGCCCGGCCCTCGGCGGCACGCGCTTCCACGCGTACGCCTCCGACGAGGAGGCCGTCCTCGACGCGCTGAACCTCGCGCGCGGCATGTCGTACAAGAACGCGCTCGCCGGCCTCGACCTCGGCGGCGGCAAGGCCGTGATCATCGGCGACCCGGGCGTGCTGAAGTCCGAGGAACTGCTGCTGGCCTACGGCCGGTTCGTGGAGTCCCTCGGCGGCCGCTACGTCACCGCCTGCGACGTCGGCACCTACGTGGCGGACATGGACGTCGTCGCCCGCGAGACCCGCTGGGCCACCGGCCGCTCGCCCGAGAACGGCGGCGCCGGCGACTCCTCGGTCCTCACCGCTTTCGGCGTGTTCCAGGGCATGCGCGCCAGCGCCCAGCACCTGTGGGGCGACCCGACGCTGCGCGGCCGCAAGGTCGGCGTCGCCGGCGTCGGCAAGGTCGGCAAGCACCTGGTGCGCCACCTCCTGGAGGACGGCGCCGAGGTCGTGATCACGGACGTCCGCGAGGAGTCCGTCCGCGAGATCATCGAGCTCAACCCCGACGCGAAGATCAGCTCCGTCGCCGACACCGAGGCCCTGATCCGCGTGGAGGGCCTGGACATCTACGCCCCCTGCGCGCTCGGCGGCGCACTGAACGACGACTCCGTGCCGGTGCTGACCGCGAAGGTCGTCTGCGGCGCGGCGAACAACCAGCTCGCCCACCCGGGTGTGGAGAAGGACCTCGCCGACCGCGGGATCCTCTACGCCCCCGACTACGTGGTGAACGCGGGCGGTGTCATCCAGGTCGCCGACGAGCTGCACGGCTTCGACTTCGACCGCTGCAAGGTCAAGGCGTCGAAGATCTTCGACACCACGCTGGCCATATTCGCACGTGCGAAGGCCGACGGCATCCCGCCGGCCGCCGCGGCCGACCGGATCGCCGAGCAGCGGATGGCGGACGCGCTCGCCGCCCGCGCCGCGGCGCGCAAGGCCTAGCCCTTCGGGGACCCGCCGGGGTGCGGCGAGACGGAACTCACTGCGCTTCGGCGGGTCGCGGGCCAGGAAAGCGTTAAAATCGCAGCTGACCAGCGAGTACGGGGTGTCCCGCTGGTTCTGTGACGAGGCGCGTCATGCGGGCGGCGTACCGTATGGCCACGGAAGCAGGTACCGTTAAACCCCTACGGACGGTCTCTCCACGGAGAGCCCGCTCCGAACCATGAACGCGTGTCAGACTCTGGGGCCGTCGAGCCCCGTCACCGAGGGGGTCGAGCCATGGGGCGCGGCCGGGCCAAGGCCAAGCAGACAAAGGTCGCCCGCCAGCTGAAGTACAACAGCGGCGGGACTGACCTCTCGCGTCTGGCCAATGAGCTGGGCGCATCGCCGACGGAGCCGCTGCCTATCAGCGCGCCGGTCGAAGTCGATGACGATCTGGACGACGACGACGACCCGTACGCCAAGTACGCGGATCTCTACAACGATGACGACGACGACGAGGACGAAGAGTCCGGTCCGTCGGCGCACCGCCGCGGGGCTTGACGCGCAGTCTCTGCACGCCGTCCGCACAGCTGACACTCTTCACAGCTGACATAACGCCGAAACCCGGTCCGGGGCCTCACCCCGGACCGGGTTTCAGTGCTGCTCAGACCGCGTAGGAACCGGTCAGGGTCGCGCCCTCGGCGTGGTCGCCCCGGTCGAGGATCTCGCCGGCGACCCAGGCGTCGACGCCCCGGTCGGCGAGGGCGGTCAGGGCCACGTCCACCGAGTCCTGCGGGACGACGGCCATCATGCCGACACCCATGTTCAGGGTCTTCTCCAGTTCCAGGCGCTCCACCGAGCCGGCCTTGCCGACCAGGTCGAAGACGGCTCCGGGAGTCCACGTGGAACGGTCGACCGTGGCGTGCAGGTGGTCCGGGATGACCCGGGCCAGGTTCGCCGCCAGGCCACCGCCGGTGATGTGCGAGTACGCGTGGACCTCGGTCGTCCGGGTGAGGGCGAGGCAGTCCAGGGAGTAGATCTTGGTGGGCTCCAGCAACTCCTCGCCGAGGGTCCGGCCGAGCTCCTCGACGTGGCTGTCGAGGGACATCCCGGCCCGGTCGAAGAGGACGTGCCGGACGAGCGAGTACCCGTTCGAGTGAAGGCCCGAGGAAGCCATCGCGATGACGGCGTCCCCCGTACGGATGCGATCGGCGCCCAGCAGGGCGTCGTGCTCGACGACGCCCGTGCCCGCGCCCGCGACGTCGAAGTCGTCCGGGCCCAGCAGGCCCGGGTGTTCGGCCGTCTCGCCGCCCACCAGGGCGCAGCCGGCGAGGACGCAGCCCTCGGCGATGCCCTTGACGATGGCGGCGACGCGCTCCGGGTGGACCTTGCCGACGCAGATGTAGTCCGTCATGAAGAGCGGCTCGGCACCGCAGACGACGATGTCGTCCATGACCATCGCGACGAGGTCGTGGCCGATCGTGTCGTACACGCCCATCTGGCGGGCGATGTCCACCTTGGTGCCGACCCCGTCGGTGGCCGAGGCCAGCAGGGGGCGCTCGTAGCGCTTGAGGGCGGAGGCGTCGAAGAGGCCGGCGAAACCGCCGAGGCCGCCGAGGACCTCGGGACGCCGCGTCTTCTTCACCCACTCCTTCATCAGCTCGACGGCGCGGTCGCCCGCTTCGATGTCCACGCCTGCGGCTGCGTAGCTGGCACCGGTGGTCTTCTCTGTCATGACAGGGAGAGCTTTCGTGTCGTTACTGCGGGTGATGCAGGGCCCCGGGAAAAGCTTCGAAGACGGGGCCCGGCGCAGGTGGAGCGGCGATCAGGGGCGGCGGAGCGCGTCGGCGGCGTCGGTACCGCCCGCGAGCTCGGTCTCCAGGAGCTGCTTGCCGAGGAGCTGCGGGTCGGGCAGTTCCATCGGGTACTCGCCGTCGAAGCAGGCACGGCAGAGGTTCGGCTTCTGGATGGTGGTCGCCTCGATCATCGCGTCGAGCGAGATGTACGAGAGCGAGTCCGCCCCCAGCGACGTGGCGATCTCGTCGACCGTCATGCCGTTGGCGATCAGCTCGGCCCGGGTGGCGAAGTCGATGCCGAAGAAGCACGGCCACTTCACCGGCGGGGAGGAGATCCGGATGTGGACCTCGGCCGCACCGGCCTCGCGGAGCATCTTGACGAGCGCGCGCTGGGTGTTGCCGCGGACGATCGAGTCGTCGACGACCACCAGGCGCTTGCCCCGGATGACTTCCTTGAGGGGGTTGAGCTTGAGACGGATGCCGAGCTGGCGGATCGTCTGCGAGGGCTGGATGAAGGTCCGGCCGACGTAGGCGTTCTTGACCAGGCCGGAGCCGTACGGGATGCCGCTGGCCTCGGCGTAGCCGACGGCGGCGGGCGTACCCGATTCCGGCGTCGCTATCACCAGGTCGGCGTCGACCGGGGCCTCCTTGGCGAGGCGCCGGCCCATCTCGACGCGCGAGAGGTAGACGTTGCGTCCGGCGATGTCCGTGTCCGGGCGGGCCAGGTACACGTACTCGAAGACGCAGCCCTTCGGCTTCGCTTCCGCGAATCGCGAGGTGCGCAGGCCGTTCTCGTCGATCGCGATGAGCTCGCCCGGCTCGACCTCGCGGACGAAGCTGGCGCCGCAGATGTCGAGGGCGGCGGTCTCGCTCGCGACCACCCAGCCGCGCTCCAGGCGGCCGAGGACCAGCGGGCGGATGCCCTGCGGGTCACGGGCGGTGTAGAGGGTTCCCTCGTCCATGAAGACCAGGGAGAAGGCGCCCTTGACCTGCGGGAGGACCTTGGCGGCCGACTCCTCGATGGTCAGGGGCTTCCCGTCGTCGTCCGTCTGGCCGGCCAGGAGGGCGGTGACCAGGTCGGTGTCGTTGGTGGCCGCCACCTGGGTGGCGCGGCCGTCCTGACGGGGGAGGTCGGCGACCATCTCGGCGAGCTCGGCGGTGTTCACCAGGTTGCCGTTGTGACCCAGGGCGATCGAGCCGTGGGCGGTCGCCCGGAAGGTGGGCTGAGCGTTCTCCCAGACGGAGGCTCCGGTGGTCGAGTAGCGGGCGTGACCGACCGCGATATGACCTTGGAGCGAGCCGAGAGAGGTTTCGTCGAAGACCTGGGAAACGAGGCCCATGTCCTTGAAGACGAGGATCTGGGAACCGTTGCTCACAGCGATGCCCGCGGACTCTTGTCCACGGTGCTGTAGCGCATACAGTCCGAAGTAGGTGAGCTTGGCGACCTCTTCACCCGGAGCCCAGACACCGAAGACGCCGCAAGCGTCCTGGGGGCCCTTCTCGCCGGGGAGCAGGTCGTGGTTGAGTCGTCCATCACCACGAGGCACGCCACCGAGTGTAGGCGAGATCGACCACTGGTCCGAATTGGGGACGGCCGGGAAAAGTCACAGTGCGGACAGTCCGGCTACCCGTGCGGAGGGTTACCGGAAAGGCCGTCTCGGCATCCGGAATGCACCGGTTGACAGGGACCTGTGGGTTCGTACAGGCTTCCGGCTCATGCAGCCCCTCGGTGACCGAGCCGTCACCCTCGTCGAGCGCCGACACGTGGACCTGGTCCGTGTCGCGAGCGCCATCTGTCGTCGCTGCCCCGCTTAAGCGCAACTCTTCTTCCCCTTTTCACATTTCCGCTCCGCCGTGCCCCGCTCCGCCGTGCCGCGCGCCTCCGTGCGCCCCGCCCGGAGCGGGCGGCGAGCCGTGCCTTGGAGTACCTGTGTCTTCACACGAGAGCAAGCTGTCCCGTCGCGCCTTCGGGGGTGCCGTGGGAGCCACCGCGGCCGTCGCCGCGGCGGGCCTGGGAGCGGCCCCGGCCCATGCCGCCGACGCCCGGGAGAACACCTCCCCGGCGGCCCCCGAGGAGCGCGAGTTCCGGGCCGCGCGGGGGCGCTCGTCGCGCCGTCCGAACATCCTGTTCATCCTCGGCGACGACCTCGGCTGGGCCGACCTCTCCTCGTACGGGTCCCCGCACATCAAGACCCCGAACCTGGACCGGCTGGCCCGCCAGGGGGTCCGCTTCACCGACGCCTACTCGGGCTCCGCGACCTGCTCCCCGACCCGCTTCAGCCTCTACACCGGGCGCTACCCGGCCCGCACCAAAGGCGGTCTCGCGGAGCCGATAGCCGACAAGTCGGTGGGTCTGGAGCCGACCCACCCGACGCTGGCCTCGCTGCTGAAGGACGCCGGGTACTCCACCGCGCTCATCGGCAAGTGGCACGCGGGCTACCTGCCCGACTACAGCCCGACCAGGTCGGGTTGGGAGGAGTTCTTCGGGAACTTCGGCGGGGCCCTGGAGTACTACTCCAAGCTGGGCCTCGGCGGCGAGTACGACCTCTACGAGGGCGACGCGGAGTACAAGGACCTGCGCTACTACACGCGGATCATCACGGAGCGGGCGAGCGAGTACGTCTCCCGGGACCACCGCGGCAAGCCGTGGCTGCTGAACCTCAACTTCACCACCCCGCACTGGCCGTGGATCGCCGAGGGCGACACCGCGGAGAGCGCCGAGATCGTCCGGCGGATCAAGGCGGGCGACGGACGGGCGCTGTGGCACCAGGACGGCGGCTCGGTGGAGAAGTACAAGCAGATGGTCGAGGACCTGGACCGGTCGGTCGGCGAGGTCCTGAAGGCCCTGAAGCGCTCCGGCCAGGAGGACGACACGATCGTGGTGTTCTCCAGCGACAACGGCGGCGAGCGGTTCTCGTACAACTGGCCGCTGTCGGGCAACAAGGCCTCCCTCCAAGAGGGCGGCATCCGCGTCCCGAACATCCTGCGCTGGCCGGCGCGGGTCGACGGCGGCCAGGTCAGCCGGGTGCCGGTGTTCAGCCCCGACTGGACGGCGACGCTGCTGGAGCTGGCCGGTACCCGCCCGCACCGCGCGTACCCGCTGGACGGCACGAGCCTGGCCGGGTACCTGCTGCGGGGCGAGCGGCCCGCCGAGCGGGACCTGTTCTGGCGGGTGCGCGGGGAGCGGGCGCTGCGCCGGGGCGACTGGAAGTACTACCGCGGCAAGTCGGGCCGTGACCAGCTGTTCAACCTGGCGAAGGACCAGCGGGAGCAGGCCGACAAGGCGGCGGTGGACCCGACCCGACTGGCCGAGCTGCGGGCGTCCTGGGAGAAGACCGACCGCGGCCTGCTGCCCTACCCGGGCTGACGGGTCCGCGGCCGGGGCGGGTCGCCGCTACTCGACCGCCGAGGTCGCCTTCGCCGTGAGGCCCGTACCGTCCCGGGCGGTGAGCGCGAGGGTCCCGCCCTGGATCCGCACGGTGAGCGGGCCGGCGGCGAACAGCTTCGTCAGCGTGCGTTCGACCTCGCCCGTCGGCCCCTCGCAGGCCATCCGGGTCGAGGTGACCGGCCCGAAGGTGACGGTGGAGCCGGCGGGGGCCGCGGGGTCGGAGAGGGTGACCGGGGCGGTGAACCGGTTGCAGCCGAGGTTGCCGCTCGCCCCGCCGTCGGCGGCGAGGGCGAAGCGGGCCTTCGCCGCCGCCTCGGCGGGTACGGAGGCGGCCGTCCCGCCGCTGACCAGGGAGTCGACGACCCACTGGGTGGCGGTGAGCGGGGCGTCGGGGTCCCGGGGGCGCGCGGTCAGGGCGATCGTGCTCCCGTCGGCGCTCTTCAGGGTGAGCCGGTCGGGGCCGCGGTCGATGGTGAGCCGGCCCTTGAACAGCCGGGCGAACGCGGTCTCGAAGTCCGTGTTCTCACAGGCCATGGTGGTGCTCGCGCCGGGCGTGACCGTCACGGCGGAGGTGCCCGTGAAGGCCACCTCGGCCGTGAAGCCGTTGCAGCCGTAGTTGCCCTTGGCCTCGGTCGCCCCGATGTCGACGCGGGCGGCGGGCGGCGCGTGCAGGGTGCGGTCCCCGGTGGTCAGGGACTCGACGGACCAGTGGCCCTGGGGGTCGGGAAGGGGGGCGCCCCCGCCGTCCTCGGACCGGCCGCAGCCGGTGAGGGCGAGAGCGAGGACGAGGGCCGAAGCCCATCCGGTCGACAGGTGCCTGAGGGTACGCATGCCCCTGGGACGGGGCGGACGCCCGGACGGTTCCCCGCGCCCGGGTCGTCGTCAGCCCATCAGCGGCAGCAGTGCGGACAGATCGGCCCGTTCGCCGCTCGCCCGTACGAGGGCCCCGTCGAGGGCGGTGGCCCAGTCGGTCCGACCCGTGGCGAGGCGGATCCAGGTCAGCGGATCGGTCTCCACCACGTTCGGCGGGGTGCCGCGGGTGTGGCGGGGGCCCTCCACGCACTGGACCACCGCGAAGGGCGGGACGCGGACCTCGACCGAACCGCCGGGTGCCTTGACGGCGAGGGCGTCGGCGAGGAGTCGGGTGCAGGCGGCCAGGGCCTGCCGGTCGAGCGGGACGTCCAGTCCGGGCACGGCCCGGTTCAGGTCGTCGGTGTGGACGATCAGTTCGACGGTCCGGGTGACCAGGAAGTCGGCGAGGGTCATGTCGCCGATCCACAGGTCCAGCACCCGGCTGCCCGGGTTCGTCGCCAACCCCTCGGCCAGGGCGGCCGAGGCCCGCTCGTAGAGCTCGGGCAGCGGGGCGCCCGTCAGGGTCTCGCGGGCCGCCTCGCTGATCCTCCCGGCGAGGGAGGCGGTGGCGAAGGGCCACTCGACGGCGGCCAGCTCGGGCACGGCGGCGGGGGGCCTGTCCAGGCCGCGGGCCAGGGAATCGGCGATCCACGCGAGGTGCGCGGCGAGTTCGGCGACGCTCCACTCCCCGAGGCCCGAGGGCCGCGCGAGCTGCTCGGGGGTCAGGTCGCGCACCGCGTCGGCGACGTGCCCGAACTGCGCGGTGACGGCCGCGCGGATCTTCGCCGGGTCGTAGCTGCGCGGCTTCTTCTTGGCAGGCGGCATGCCCCGACCCTACTCGCGCTCGGGCCGCCGGCGGCGGTACGGCCGAACCCCCGGCCGGAAGGCTCCGGGCCGGGGGTTCGGGCGCGTACGGGAAGGGCGTACGAGGAGGGCGTACGGGAAGGCGTACGAGGAAGGTGTACGACCTCCCCGTGCGGCCTCCCCGTACGGTCGGCGATCAGACCAGCAGGGCCGGGATCGTCGCCTCGTGGGCCTCGCGGAGCTCGGCCAGCGGGATGGTGAACTCGCCCTGGACCTCGATCTCCTCGCCGTCCACCACACCGATGCGGGCCACGGGCAGGCCGCGGGCGCCGCACATGTCGGTGAAGCGGAGCTCCTCGCTGCGCGGGACGGCCACGACGGCGCGGCCCGCGGACTCGGAGAACAGGAAGGTGAAGGCGTCCAGGCCCTCGGGGACCACGACCCGCGCACCGTTGCCGCCCTTGAGGCAGGACTCGGTGAGCGCCTGGATCAGGCCGCCGTCGGACAGGTCGTGCGCGGCGTCGATCATGCCGTCGCGCGAGGCGGAGATCAGGATCTCGCCGAGGAGCTTCTCGCGGCCCAGGTCCACCTTGGGCGGCAGGCCGCCGAGGTGGTTGTGGACGACCTGCGACCAGGCGGAGCCGCCGAACTCCTCGGCGGTGTCGCCGAGCAGGTACAGCAGCTGGCCGGCCTCCGCGAACGCCATCGGCGTGCGGCGGTTGACGTCGTCGATCACGCCGAGCACGGCCACGACCGGGGTCGGGTGGATCGCCACGTCGCCGGTCTGGTTGTACAGCGAGACGTTGCCGCCGGTGACCGGGGTGCCCAGCTCCAGGCAGCCGTCCGCGAGACCGCGGGTGGCCTCGGCGAACTGCCACATGACGTCCGGGTCCTCGGGGGAGCCGAAGTTCAGGCAGTTGGAGATCGCCAGGGGCTTCGCGCCGGTCGCGGCGACGTTGCGGTAGGACTCCGCCAGGGCCAGCTGGGCGCCCGCGTACGGGTCGAGCTTGGCGTAGCGGCCGTTGCCGTCGGTGGCCATGGCCACGCCGAGGTTGGACTCCTCGTCGATGCGGACCATGCCCGCGTCCTCGGGCTGCGACAGCACGGTGTTGCCCTGCACGAAGCGGTCGTACTGGTCGGTGACCCAGGACTTGGAGGCCTGGTTCGGGGAGGAGACCAGGGCCAGGACCTGCGCGCGCAGCTCCTCGGCGCTCTGCGGGCGGGCCAGCGCGCCGGCGTCGTCGGCCTGGAGGGCGTCCTGCCAGGAGGGACGGGCGTAGGGACGCTCGTAGACCGGGCCCTCGTGGGCCACGGTGCCCGGGGGCACGTCCACGATCTGCTCGCCGTGCCAGAAGATCTCCAGGCGCTCGCCGTCGGTCACCTCACCGATGACGGTGGCGATGACGTCCCACTTCTCGCAGATCTCCATGAACCGCTCGACGTACTGCGGCTCGACGATCGCGCACATGCGCTCCTGCGACTCGCTCATGAGGATCTCCTCGGGCGAGAGCGTCGCGTCGCGCAGCGGCACGGTGTCGAGCTCGACGCGCATGCCGCCGGAGCCGGCGGAGGCCAGCTCGGAGGTGGCGCAGGAGAGCCCGGCGCCGCCGAGGTCCTGGATGCCCGCGACCAGCTTCTCCTTGAAGATCTCCAGGGTGCACTCGATGAGGAGCTTCTCCTGGAAGGGGTCGCCGACCTGGACGGCGGGGCGCTTGGTGGGCTTGGTGTCGTCGAAGGTCTCGGACGCGAGGACCGAGACGCCGCCGATGCCGTCGCCGCCGGTGCGGGCGCCGTAGAGGATGACCTTGTTGCCGGGGCCGGAGGCCTTGGCGAGGTGGATGTCCTCGTGCTTCATGACGCCGATGCAGCCGGCGTTGACCAGGGGGTTGCCCTGGTAGCACTCGTCGAAGACGACCTCGCCGCCGATGTTGGCCAGGCCCAGGCAGTTGCCGTAGCCGCCGATGCCCGCGACGACGCCCGGCAGGACGCGCTTGGTGTCGGGGTGGTCGGCCGCGCCGAAGCGCAGCGGGTCGACGACGGCGACCGGGCGGGCGCCCATCGCGAGGATGTCGCGGACGATGCCGCCGATGCCGGTGGCCGCGCCCTGGTAGGGCTCGATGTAGCTGGGGTGGTTGTGCGACTCCACCTTGAAGGTGACCGCGTAGCCCTGGCCGACGTCGACGACGCCGGCGTTCTCGCCGATCCCGACGAGCATGGCGTCGTTCTGCGGGACCTTCTCGCCGAACTGGCGCAGGTGGACCTTGCTGCTCTTGTAGGAGCAGTGCTCGGACCACATGACCGAGTACATGGCGAGCTCGGCGCCGGTCGGGCGGCGGCCGAGGATCTCGCGGATCCGGGCGTACTCGTCCTCCTTGAGGCCGAGTTCCTTCCAGGGCTGGGAGGCGTCCGGGGTTTCGGTGGCGTTCTTGACCGTGTCGAGGCTCATGCGGAGACCAGCTTCTTCAGGACCGACGTGAAGAACGGGAGGCCGTCGGTGCGGCCCGTCCCGATCAGCGGCTCGACCGCGTGCTCGGGGTGCGGCATGAGGCCGACGACGTTGCCCGCGGCGTTGGTGATGCCGGCGATGTCGCGCAGCGAACCGTTCGGGTTGACGTCGAGGTACCGGAAGGCCACGCGACCCTCGGCCTCCAGTTCGTCGAGCGTGCGCTCGTCGGCGACGTAGCGGCCGTCCATGTTCTTGAGCGGTACGGAGATCTCCTGGCCGGCGGTGTAGTCGCCGGTCCACGCGGTCTCCGCGTTCTCCACCCGCAGCTTCTGGTCGCGGCAGATGAAGTGGAGGTGGTTGTTGCGGAGCATCGCCCCCGGCAGCAGGTGGGCCTCGGTGAGGACCTGGAAGCCGTTGCAGATGCCGAGGACGGGCATGCCGGCCCTGGCCTGCTCGATGATGGTCTCCATCACCGGCGAGAAGCGGGAGATGGCCCCGGCGCGCAGGTAGTCCCCGTAGGAGAAGCCGCCCGCGAGGACGACCGCGTCGACCTGGTGCAGGTCCTTGTCGCGGTGCCAGAGCGAGACCGGCTCGGCCCCCGCGAGGCGGACGGCGCGCAGCGAGTCACGGTCGTCGAGCGTTCCGGGGAACGTGACGACTCCGATGCGTGTGGTCACCGTCAGGCCTCGACCTTCACGGTGAAGTCTTCGATGACGGTGTTGGCGAGGAACGTTTCGGCCATCTTGTGGATGCGGTCGAGGGCGGCCTGGTCGACCGGTCCCTCCACCTCCAGTTCGAAACGCTTCCCCTGGCGGACGTCGGCGATCCCTTCGAAGCCCAGGCGCGGCAGTGCACGCTGCACCGCCTGGCCCTGGGGGTCGAGGATCTCCGGCTTGAGCATGACGTCGACTACGACGCGTGCCACTGGCACTCCCGATGAGGTGGTTGGTGCGAAGGCGGTTCCCTCAGCGTACCCGGCCAAAATTTCTACGCGGGTAGATATCGGACGGCCCCGAGAGAGCGGCGGTTTCGGCTTCACCAACGCTTCGCAAAATCCGCCGGAAAACCGCGCGCCCGGGATTGCGGCGGGACACGCGGGGATAATTAACTGGGCTTCGCAATTCAATGAGAATCGCGGTACAAAGGAATCAGCCGGGATTCCGACGGTTTGACGGATTCCCCCGAAACATCCACACAGGCGACATCACCGCACGTCAGCGGGCGGCGACGGCGCACGAAGGGACCGATATCCGTGGCGCAGCGCGTAGTAGTCACGATCTCCGACGACATCGATGGCGGAGAAGCGGCGGAAACGGTCACGTTCGCCCTCGACGGTAAGTCGTACGAGATCGACCTCAATGCGGCCAACGCAAAGAAACTGCGGAAGGGCCTCGCGCCCTTCGTGGCCGCCGGCCGCCGGCAGTCCCGTTCGGGCAAGGCCTTCAAGCACACCGCGGTGGCCCCGGACCCGGCGGTGGTCCGGGCCTGGGCGCGGGCGAACCAGCAGGACGTGCCCCCGCGCGGCCGCATCCCGAAGCGGGTCTACGAGGCCTACGACGAAGCCCACTGAGAGCGGACCGAGGGCGAGCCGGGGGCTGCCCGGGGGCGGACCGGGGACGGATTTGCCATCCACCCCCAGGGATCGGCTAGTGTGTGGATCACGCCGAGGGGACAAGCCGAAAGGTCGAAGCCCACGAGTCGTGCGGGTGTAGTTCAGTAGCAGAACACCCCCCTTCCAGGGGGGAGGCGCAGTGTGCAATCCCTGTCACCCGCTCTGCACGCTTTACCGATCACGGTTGTGGATCAGGTAGAGTGATGCTCGCATCGCGAGGACATTCGTGTCCGAGCAGCATGCGGACGTAGCTCAGTTGGTAGAGCACCACCTTGCCAAGGTGGATGTCGCGCGTTCGAGTCGCGTCGTCCGCTCAGAGAACGAAGGCCCCGATCGGAATCCGATCGGGGCCTTCGTCTTTCCTCCGTTCCTCTCGTTCCCCCCTCCCTTCCTCCCCTCCCTTCCTCCCTTTTCGCGACGCGCGGCTTTTGTGGTGCACGTCACACGCGATGACAAATGTCATGGGGGGTCATGACAGCGCGCACTGCTCCGGCCCTCCGGCCGCCGCGAGGCTTGTGCCATGACCGACACCGAGACCCCCGCCACGACCGGCGCCGACGCCGGGACCGAGACGTCGACCACGACCGACACCGCGACCGACGTCGCGACCGACACCGTGATCCGGGCCGAAGGGCTGCGCCGCGCCTACAGCGGTGGCTTCGAAGCCGTCCGCGGCGTCTCCTTCTCCGTGCGCCGCGGCGAGGTCTTCGCCCTGCTCGGCACCAACGGCGCCGGCAAGACCTCGACGGTCGAGCTGCTGGAGGGCCTGGCCGCGCCGACCGGCGGGCGGGTCCGCGTCTTCGGCCTCGACCCCCACGCCCGACGCGACAGCGTCCGGCCGCGCACCGGGGTCATGCTCCAGGAGGGCGGGTTCCCCTCGGACCTGTCGGTCGCCGAAACCGTCCGCATGTGGGGCGGGCTCACCACCGGCGCCCGCCCGGCGGCCGAGGCGCTGGAGCTCGTCGGGCTGGCCGCGCGGGCCGGCGTACGCGTCAAGCAGCTGTCCGGCGGCGAACGGCGGCGCCTGGACCTGGCCCTGGCCCTGCTCGGGCGGCCCGAGGTGCTGTTCCTGGACGAGCCCACCACCGGCATGGACCCCGAGGGCCGCCGCGACACCTGGGACCTCGTACGGGAACTGCGGGATCGGGGCACCACCGTCCTGCTGACCACGCACTACCTGGAGGAGGCCGAGGCCCTCGCGGACCGGCTGGCGATCCTGCACGAGGGGGAGATCGTCCTGACGGGCACCCCCGCCGAGGTCACCGCCACCCACCCGGCCCGGATCCGCTTCGTCCTGCCCGCCGCGGTGCCCGCGAGCCGGCTCCCGCTGGAGCTGCGCGCCGCCGCCGACGGCCCGCGCGTGGAGATCCGTACCGAACGCCTCCAGGACGACCTCGGACGCCTGCTGCGCTGGGCCCACGACGCCGGCGTGGAACTGTCCGGCCTCGACGCCCGCTCCGCCTCCCTCGAAGAGGCCTTCCTCGACATCGCCCAGGGCCGTCGCGCCCACGACGACACCACGGTGGGGACCCGATGAACGCACCGACCCTCAACCCCGGCCGGCTGGCCGCCCTCGGCCGCAGCGAGCTGACGCTCCTCGTCCGCAACCGCGCCACCCTCGGCGTCGCCCTGATGATGCCCGCGGCGATGGTGGTCGTCCTGCGCTCCTCCGTCCCCGGGGACAGCGCCGCCGCGCTCGCCGAGGCCACCCTGACCGGCGGGATCGGCATGATCCTGATCCTCGTCGTCTACATGAACCTGGTCTCCGCCTACGTCGCCCGCCGCGAGGAGCTGGTCCTCAAGCGGCTGCGCACCGGCGAGGCCCGCGACCTGGAGATCCTCACCGGAACCGCGCTGCCGGCCGCGTTCATCGCCGCCGCGCAGATCCTCGTGCTCGCCGTGGGCGGCGCGGCCGTACTGGGCGCCCCGATGCCCGCGAACCCGCTCGTGGTGGCCCTGGCCGTGGTCGCCGCCGTGCCGATGCTCGCCGGACTGGCCGCCGTGACCAGCGCCTTCACCCGCAACGTGGAGAGTGCGGGGCTCACCACGCTGCCGCTGTTCCTGCTCACGGCCATGGGCTCGGGGATGTTCGTACCGGTCGACAAGATGCCCGACGCCCTCGCCTCGGCCTGCGAACTGCTGCCGCTCAGCGGTGTGATGGCCTTCGTACGGGCCGGCTGGTCCGGGGACGCGGCCGGCGCGGACCTCACGGTCGCCGCGCTCACCACACTGGCCTGGATCATGGTCACCGTGTTTGCTGTCCGGAAGTGGTTCCGCTGGGAACCGCGCCGCTAGGCCGCCGCGTTCGACGCGTCGGAGCTTGGGCAAGAGGAACAACCGGGGGGACGTGGAACCGTGTCGAAGCTGACCGGGTGGTGGAAGAACCGCAGCAGCGCGGGGAAGGTCGAGCTGTACACGCGCTGGTCCTTCCACTTCTTCGTGCTCATAGAGATCGGCTCCTTCGGGCTGATGGCCTTCGCGCCCCCCGAGAACGACACCTCGCTGCCCGTGGCGAGCGCCGTCTTCCTGATGGTCCTCGTGCACGGCCTGCTCTTCGGGGTCCTCTCCTCGAAGGCACTGGGCTGGGTCTCCGGCCGCCGTACGCGGCCCGGGCGGCTCGCGGTGGTCGTCACCCTCGTCACCGTCGTGACCGCCGCGACCTTCCTGGTGCTGCGCCGCCTCGACCGGCTCGACGAGTCCGCGGCGCCCGCCCTGGTGACCGGGGTGGTCTCCTTCGGCTGCGGGGCCCTCGTCCTCGCGCTGGAACGCGTGCGCCACATGCGGGTCGTGCCCGTGGCCGCGGCGATCGGCGTCGCGGGGGCCGCGGCCGTGCTGGGCCTGCCGGTGACCGAGATCATCGGCTACTTCGTCTCCATCCTGATCACGACCGCCTTCCTCGCCTTCACCTGCGGGTTCTCCGGGTGGCTGCTGAGGACGGTCTACGAACTCGACCACGCCCGGGAGCTCCAGGCCCGGCTGGCCGTCGCCGAGGAACGGCTGCGCTTCGGGCGGGACCTGCACGACGTCATGGGCCGCAACCTCGCGGTGATCGCCCTCAAGAGCGAGCTGGCGGTCCAACTGGCCCGACGCGAACGCCCGGAGGCGGTGGACCAGATGATCGAGGTGCAGCGGATCGCCCGGGAGTCCCAGCGGGAGGTGCGCGACGTGGTCCGCGGCTACCGGGAGGCCGACCTCGCGGTGGAGTTGGAGGGCGCGCGCGGCGTGCTGAGCGCCGCCGGGATGGACTGCCGGGTGGAGTTCCGTACGGACGCGGTGCGGACGCTGCCGTCCGAGGTGCAGTCGGCGCTCGGCTGGGTGGTGCGCGAGGCCACCACGAACGTACTGCGGCACGGGGACGCCCGGAGCTGCCTGATCCGGGTGACGGCCGGCGAACCCAGGGGCTCCGTGACCCTGCTGGTCGAGAACGACGGGGTGCCCGACACCCCGGCCGGACCCCCCGGGTCCGGGCTCGCGGGGCTGCGGGAACGCCTCGCGGCGGTGGAGGGAACCCTGACGGCGGGGCCGGCCGGGGGCGGCCGGTTCCGGCTGCGGGCCGAAGTGACGGGACAGCGCGTGCGCACGATGGAGGTGGGGGCGTGAACCCCGTACGAGTACTGCTGGCGGACGACGAACACCTGATCCGGGGGGCGCTGGCCGCGCTGCTGGCGCTGGAGGACGACCTGGTCGTCGTCGCCGAGGCGGCCTCGGGTCCCGAGGCCCTGGCCATGGCGCGGGCCCACCGCCCCGACGTGGCGGTGCTGGACCTCCAGATGCCGGGGGCGGACGGTGTGAGCGTCGCCACGTCGCTGCGGGCCGAACTCCCCGACTGCAAGGCCATGATCGTGACCAGTCACGGTCGCCCCGGCCACCTGAAGCGGGCCCTCGCGGCCGGCGTACGGGCCTTCGCGCCGAAGACGGTCTCGGCGCAGCGGCTCGCCGAGCTGATCCGGACCGTGCACGCCGGAGGGCGGTACGTGGACCCGGAGTTGGCGGCCGACGCCATCAGCGCGGGGGACTCCCCGCTCACCGCGCGGGAGGCCGAGGTGCTGGAGCTCGCGGCGGACGGGGCGCCCATCGCGGAGATCGCGGAACGGGCCTCGCTCTCGCAGGGGACGGTGCGCAACTACCTGTCCTCGGCGGCGACGAAACTGGGCGCCGAGAACCGGCACACGGCAGTGCGTCTCGCACGGTCCCGAGGTTGGGTATAGTGGTTCTCGCGCTACGGCGCACCTGCGGACATAGCTCAGTTGGTAGAGCACCACCTTGCCAAGGTGGATGTCGCGCGTTCGAGTCGCGTTGTCCGCTCAGCGAGAGAAGCCCCCCGGTCCTGGACCGGGGGGCTTCTTCGTTTCCGCGACCGGTTCCCCTCGCGGGGCGCCGCCGCCGGCCGGGAGGTGGTCCCGGCCGGCGGTGGGGCGGTTCAGCTCCAGCTCTGGCCGGTGAGGCGCTCGTAGGCCTCCACGTACTTGGCACGGGTCCGCTCGACGACGTCCCGCGGCAGCGGGGGCGGCGGGAGTTCGCCCTTCGAGTCCCAGCCGGAGGCCGGGGAGGCCAGCCAGTCGCGGACGTACTGCTTGTCGAAGGAGGGCTGCGCATGGCCCGGCTCCCACAGGTCGGCCGGCCAGAAGCGGGAGGAGTCCGGGGTGAGGACCTCGTCGGCGGCGACCAGGGCGCCGTCGGCGTCGAAGCCGAACTCGAACTTGGTGTCCGCCAGGATGATGCCGCGCTCACGGGCGATGTCACGGGCCCGGGAGTACACGGCGAGGGTGGTCTGGCGCAGGAGCGCCGCCGTCTCGGCGCCGGTGGTGCGCGCGACCTCCTCGTAGGAGACGTTCTCGTCGTGGTCCCCGACCTCCGCCTTCGCGGCCGGGGTGAAGATCGGCGCGGGCAGTTCGGAGCCGTCGACCAGCCCCTCCGGCAGGGCGAGGCCGCAGACCGTACGGGTCTTGCGGTACTCGGCGAGGCCGGAGCCGGTCAGGTAGCCGCGCGCGACGCACTCGACCGGGACCATGTCGAGGGCCTTGCACACGAGCGTGCGCCCGGCCCAGTCGGCGGGGGCGCCGGCGGGCAGTTCCGTGGACAGGACGTGGTGGGGGACCAGGTCCGCGAGCTGGTCGAACCACCACAGGGAGAGCTGGGTGAGGATGCGGCCCTTGTCCGGGATCTCGGTGGGCAGCACCCAGTCGGCGGCGGAGATGCGGTCGCTGGCGACCATGACGAGCCGGCCGTCCTCGTCGCGGTAGAGGTCGCGGACCTTGCCGGTGTGGAGGTGGACGAGGCCGGGCACCTGGACCGGCTCGGGCTTTTCGACGAATCCGGGCACGGGGTCTCCCTGTGGTTCTGTACGAGCGCACGCCCATTCTCCCCCACCGGGTGCCGTGCCCGACCCGTGGGGGTGTCCGGGCGGGGCGGGGCTCAGTCCCGCTTGCAGATCCGGTCGAGGAGGTTCGCGGTGGCCCGCCGGACGCGTTCGTCCACGTGCCCGGGGCGGTCGAGGGCCGGCGACCAGGCGAAGGTGCCGGAGGCGAAGACGAGGGCGCCGCTGGGGGCGCGGTAGAGGGAGGTCTCCTGGTGGCGCCTGACCCCCTCGCCGTCGAGGTACGGGGAGTGCGCGAGCAGGATCCGGTCCTGGTGCGGCGGCAGCTGGGTGCGCGGGAAGTAGCGGTCGGCCTCGCCGGCGACGAGGCCGTCCAGCTCGTCGTTCTCGGCGGCGCCGGTGGACTCCCACAGCCAGTGCGTGGCGTTGCGCACGACCAGCGGGGCCGGCTCGGGAACGCGCCCCGCGTACTGGATGCCGAGCAACTGCTGCTCGGGGCGGTCGATCTCGCGCCACAGGGTGGGGCGGCCGGGGCCGCGGCGTTTTCGGCAGGTGAGGAGGCGGTCGGGGACCCCGGAGGGGGAGGGGGCCAGTTCGACCTGCCAGTACATGGTGTTGGCGGAGAGGAAGACGAGCGAGGTGCCGTGGTCGCGGGCCCGCTCGACGGTGCGGCGCATCGGGACCGACCAGTACTCGTCGTGGCCGGGGAAGACCAGGCCCCGGTAGCGGGTCGGGTCGACGCGGCCGGCGTGGAGGTCGCGGGTGTCGGCGTAGGCGAGGTCGTAGCCGTAGCGCTCGGCCCAGCGGATGAAGTCGTAGGCGTGGCCGACGTGCAGCGGCAGGCCGGCGCCCGCGTAGGGGCGGTCGAAGGAGACGGTGATGGCGGCGTCCCGTTCGCCGAGGAGGCGGCCCTCCGCGTCCCACGCGTGGTAGAGGCTGGCGCCGGTGCGGCCGTCCTCGGGATAGAGGTTGTAGGCCTGCCAGGTGACGTCGGGGAGCAGGAGCAGCAGGTCGGCGGGGTGCTCGTCGCGCACCGTGAAGGGGATGTGCGAGCGGTAGCCGTCGGCGGTGGTGAGGACGGCCACGTAGGCGCCGACGGACCAGTACGAGGGCACCTGGAGCCGCCAGGACTGCCACCAGTGGTGGCAGGAGACCGTCCGGTCGGCGGTGAGCGGGGGCGGCTGGACGATGCCGGACAGCCGGGGGCTCGTGGTGATCTTGGAGGCGCCGTCGCCGCCGTAGTGGCCGATGCGGTAGACGTCGACCGAGAACTGCTGGGGCGGGTCGACCGTGATGTGGAAGTCGATCGCCTCGCCGGGGGTGACGGCCCCGGTGGAGGTGAACCCCTTGATCTGGCGGTGCACGTCGTCGGCGGTGCGGGGGCCGCCCCCCGAGCCGCCCGGGGAGCCGTGGGGGCGCGGCAGGGTGCCGGGGGTGGCGGCCGGGTCCACGTACCAGGGCACGACCTGGCCGGTGTCGCCGAAGTACAGCTCGCTGCCCCGGAACCAGGGCAGGGGGCCCTGGCCGAAGGGGTCGTTCACCGCGTGCGCGAGCGCACCTGACTCCCACCGCCGGATCTGGTCCGCACCCATACCGCTCCCCTCCCCCGCTCCCCCGAACGCGTTTTCGTCGTCTTGGTGCGCGGCGGGTTTCGGACACCTCCGTGCGACCGGTCCCAGCACATCACATAACGCACGCAGTCCGTCACCGTTCGTCGCGAATTGACGTGAACGGAAGGCGGGCCACCGCTTGGCCCCGGGCGTGCCGGGCCGGGGCCCCGGCCTCGCCCCCGGGCCTCGCCCCGGCCTACCGGGCCGCGGGGCGGACGGTTCAGACGAGGCGGACCGGCTTCTCCGGGCGGACGCCGACCTCGGCCAGCCACTCCCGCAGCGGCCCCGGGTCCCCGTCCTCGACGAGGGCCAGCACGTGCGGCGCGAGGTCCGAGCGGCGCTCGCCGCCGACCAGCAGGACCGGGCCGTCGAGCCAGTCCAGGCCCGGGCCGGCGCCCGCGTAGTCCACCGCCGCGCAGCAGACCAGGGCGGTGACGTGGTCGGCCAGCAGGTCCCGGCCGCTGCGCGGGGGCTGGAGCGGGAAGAGCGGCATCGTGTCGGCCCCCCGGGCCCGGTCCGCCGCCACGCGGGAATCGGCGGCGCGTTCCTCCCGGGCCAGGTCCCCGCTGAGGCGTCCGGCGAGGGCCTCGCCGGCGAGGCAGTCCCCGGCCGGATCGGTGAGGTAGCCGAGCACCCGCTCCAGGGTGGGGCCGCCGAGCCCGCCGGGTCCTTCGGTGGGCGGGGAGAGGGAGACCCGCGCCGCGCGATCGGTCCGGTCGGCCCGGGCCGTGGGCGCGGTGGCGGTGGGCGCGGTGGCCGGGGGCGCCGTCGTCGGGGTGCCGGGGACGGCGAGGGCGTCCAGGGCGGCGTGCAGTCGGGCCGCCTCCGTACGCCACTTGCGGTCGACGACCTCCTGCGGATACTCCGCCCAGTCCACCGGGGACCAGTCCGGCCCGGTCTCGGCGGGGCCCCCGTGGAACAGCCGCGCGGCCAACAGGGAGGCCGCCTCGTCGAGCACCCCGGGCTGCTCCAGCAGGTCGCAGGCCGGGCGCTCGCCCAGGCGCGTGGTGAACCCGTCGGCCAAGCGGTCCCGGCGGGACAGCTCGGTCAGCGCGGAGACCACCCCGGCGTCGAGGTGCGCGGGCCAGCGGCCCATCCGCCAGGCGGGCAGCGCGACCCGGGTCAGCAGCCGGTCCCAGCCCGCGTAGGCGAGGCCGACCTGCTCCTGGGCCGTGATGCGCAGCGCGTAGTCCACGTCGTGGGCGCGGTCCGAGGCGGCGGCGGCGACGCCGCGCTCCATCTCGGCGGCGTCCGTCCGGCACAGCCTCAGCAGCAGCCGGGCGGGTCGGGCGATCCAGCCGAGGCCGGGCCGCCCGCCGATGTCCACGGCCGCGTCGAGTCCGCGGACGAAGCCGCGCGCGTCGGCTATGTCGGGGTGCGCCGAGGGGCCGGTGCCGGCGATCACGGGCGCGAGGACCGCCCGGAGCTCAGCGACCCGCATCCACCACAGGAACGGCGAACCGATGACCAGCACGGGAGCCGCGCCGGGCTCCGCCTCGGGCCCCGCGGATATGCCGCCTCCGCGCCGGTGCGCGGGGTGCGCGCGGTCCTCCAGCCAGCTGTCGCAGTCCGGGGTGAGGGCTATCGCGGAGGGCGCGGGGACGTCCATCCGGTCGGCCAGGTCCCGTACGAGCCGGTAGAGGTCCGGCGCGGCGCTCTCGGGCAGTGGCACCGTGGGCGTCACGGCGGGGCCCGCCCGCAGCACGACGGCCCCGAAGACCCCGCCGACCAGCAGGACCAGCGCGGCGACCACGCACACGACCAGGGTCACCACCGGCCAGGGCTCACCGGCGAGCCGGCCCGTCATCCGGGCGGCGACGAGCACCACCGCGAAGGCGGCGGGCAGGA
The DNA here is from genome assembly GCF_040650855.1 of Streptomyces sp. NPDC048606. NCBI lineage: Bacteria > Bacillati > Actinomycetota > Actinomycetes > Kitasatosporales > Streptomycetaceae > Streptomyces > Streptomyces sp. NPDC048606. Next base: position 59,718 of record NZ_JBEZIB010000027.1, read on the forward strand.
GCAGGACGGCGAGCGCCCTGCTGCGCACCCGCAGTACGGCGAGGGCGCGTGAACGTGCGGACGGCACGTCCGCGTCTGCGATCGAACCCGTTCCGGACACGACCGGACCTCACCCCCTCTGCCCTGCGACGGTGTTGCTCACTCCCCCACTGTGACACCCGCCACCGACATCGCAATGCCGGTGGGCCATGTGCCGGAATGCTTGCGCCGCACCCTAGTTGGGGAGCGGCCGGACGTCAGGCAGACCGGGTGTCCATCACCCGATGGAATGGCTTTGGGTAAAGGTGGATGCGTTCGAACGCGGCCGGATGCACTCGTACGCGGACATGCGCGCGGGCCCGGTGCGCGTCCGCGCGCCCCGGGCCCGTGCTGTGACCGCCGTGCAGGTCAGCGGCCTTCCGCCGCCTTCGCGGCGATGTCCGTACGGTGCTGGGAGCCGTCCAGGCGGATCCGTCCGACGGCCTTATACGCCTTCTCGCGGGCCTGGGCCAGATCGGAACCGGTCGCCGTCACCGACAGCACCCGACCGCCCGCGCTGACGATCGCCCCGCCCTCGCGCCGGGTCCCGGCGTGCAGCACGTAGGCGTCGGGGCCGTCCTCGGCCGCCACCTCGGCGAGGCCCTCGATCGGGTCGCCGGTGCGCGGGGTGTCCGGGTAGTTGTGGGAGGCGATCACGACCGTGACGGCCGCGTCGTCGCGCCAGCTGAGCGGCGGCTCGTCGGCCAGCGTGCCCTTCGCCGCGTGCAGCAGCACGCCCGCCAGCGGGGTGCGCAGCCGGGCCAGGACCACCTGGGTCTCGGGGTCGCCGAAGCGGGCGTTGAACTCGATGACGCGGGTGCCGCGGCCGGTCAGGGCGAGACCGGCGTAGAGCAGCCCGGAGAAGGGCGTGCCGCGGTGGCGGAGCTCGTCGACGGTGGGCTGGAGGACCAGCTCCATGACCTCGTCGACCAGCTTGGGGTCGGCCCACGGGAGCGGGGAGTAGGCGCCCATGCCGCCGGTGTTGGGTCCCGCGTCGCCGTCCAGCGCGCGCTTGAAGTCCTGCGCGGGCTGGAGCGGGACGACGGTGACGCCGTCGGTGATGGCGAAGAGGGAGACCTCGGGGCCGTCGAGGTACTCCTCGATGACGACGCGGTCGCAGGCCAGCGCGTGGGCGCGGGCCAGGGCGCGGTCCTCGGTGACCACGACGCCCTTGCCGGCGGCGAGGCCGTCGTCCTTGACGACCCAGGGGGCGCCGGGGGTGCTGAAGGCGTCCAGGGCCGCGTCGACCTCTTCGGGGGTGACGCAGACGTAGCTGCGGGCCGTCGGGACGCCGGCCGCGGCCATCACGTCCTTGGCGAAGGCCTTGGAGCCCTCCAGTCGGGCGGCCTCGGCGGACGGGCCGAAGACGGGGATGCCGGCCGCGCGGACGGCGTCGGAGACCCCGGCGACCAGGGGCGCCTCCGGGCCGACGACGACCAGGTCGGCGCCGAGTTCGCCGGCGAGGGCGGCGACCGCGTCGCCGTCGAGGGCGTCGACCGGACGCAGCTCCGCCACCTCGGCGATGCCGGCGTTGCCGGGAGCGCAGTAGAGCGCGGAGACGTCGGGGTCGAGGGACAGAGAGCGGCACAGGGCGTGTTCGCGGGCGCCGCCGCCGATGACGAGGACCTTCACGCCGCCCAGGGTAGCCCGGACGGCGTGGCGGGTTTCGTGCGGCCACCCAACTACGAGGGGCTACTCATTCGTGTATTCCTCCACAACGGTGGCTCCGAGCTCGCGCACGATCAGGTCGTGTCCGGTCAACGCGCTCTCCACCAGGTCCGGGTCGTCCGCCTCCGCCACGTCGTCCTCGGGGGCGACCGGCGGGGGCGCCTGCTGCGCGACGGGCCGCGGCGCCTCCTGCTGCGGGGCCTGCGGCCGGTACGCCTGCCGGTCCGCGGGGGCCGGGGGCTGCCGGTCCGCGGCCGGCGGCTCGTACGCGGGCGCGGAGGGGACCGGGGCCGGGGCGACGGGCGCCTGCGGGGCGGCGTAGGAGGAGTGCTGGACCGGAGCCGGGCCGCCGCCGCCCACCACTGCGTCGATCTTCCAGTTGACCTGGAACTGCTCGGCGAGCACCGCCTTCAGGACGTCCTCGCTGCCGCTGCTCGCGAAGTTGTCGCGGGCGCCGGGGTTGGGGAAGCCGAGCTGGAGGGTCGTGCCGTCGAAGCCGGTGACCTGGGCGTTCTGGCTGAGCAGGATCCAGGTGAAGCGGCGGCGGTTCTTGACGGCCTCCAGGACGCCGGGCCACATCGCCTGGACCTGCCCGGCGCCGGCGGCCATCCCGGGCGAGGGCGCCGACGGGGCCGCGGCGGGCGTGGGGGCGGGAGCCGCCGCGACGGGAGCCGGGGCGGCCGGGGCGGGGACGCCGCTGCCGGGGGCGGCGGCACTGGGCCAGGCGCCGGGGGCGGGGGCGGCGGGGGCGGCCTGCGGCTGCGCGGTCTGCGCGGGCGCGGCCGGGGTGGCGGCGCCCGGCCAGGCGCCGGGCGCGCCGCTGCCGGGCTGCGCGGCGCCGGGCCACGCGCCCGGGGCGGGGGCGGCGGCGGGGGCGGCCGGGGCCTGGGCGGCGGGGGCCGGCGCGGGCGGGTGTACGGCGACGGGCTCCGGGGCGGGGGCCGCCACCGGCGGGGCTTCGGGGGCCCGTACGGCGGCCCGCGCGGCGGCGACACCGCCGGCCGGGCCGGCCGGGGCCATGCCGTGCGCCTCGGGGCCGGGGACGTAGCCCAGCGCGGGCGCGGCGGCCGGGGCGGCGTAGGACACGCCGGCGGGCGGGCCGCTGCGCTCCAGGCGGTCGAGGCGGGCCTGGAAGGAACGCTCGTCGTCGAAGGCGGCGGGCAGCAGCACCCGGGCACAGATCAGCTCCAGCTGGAGCCGGGGCGAGGTCGCGCCCCGCATCTCGGTGAGCCCCGCGTTGACCAGGTCGGCGGCGCGCGACAGCTCGGCGGCGCCGAACACCGACGCCTGGGCCTGCATCCGCTCCACGACGTCGGCCGGGGCGTCGATGAGGCCCTTCTCCCCGGCGTCCGGCACGGCGGCGAGGATCACCAGGTCGCGCAGCCGCTCCAGCAGGTCGGCGACGAACCGGCGGGGGTCGTTGCCGCCCTCGACCACCCGGTCGACGACCTCGAAGGCGGCGGCGCCGTCACCGGCGGCGAACGCGTCCACGACGGAGTCGAGCAGCGAGCCCTCGGTGTACCCGAGGAGGGAGGTGGCCATGGTGTACGTCACGCCCTCCTCGCCGGCGCCGGCGAGGAGCTGGTCCATGACGGACATCGAGTCGCGCACGGAGCCGGCCCCGGCCCGCACGACGAGCGGCAGCACGCCGTCCTCGACCACGGACCCCTCGCGGCCGCAGACCTCGCCGAGGTAGTCCCGCAGCGTGCCGGGCGGCACCAGGCGGAAGGGGTAGTGGTGGGTACGGGAGCGGATGGTCCCGATGACCTTCTCGGGTTCGGTCGTGGCGAAGATGAACTTGAGGTGCTCCGGCGGCTCCTCGACCACCTTCAGCAGGGCGTTGAAGCCCGCCGAGGTGACCATGTGGGCCTCGTCGATGATGTAGATCTTGTACCGGCTGGAGGCGGGCCCGAAGAAGGCCTTCTCGCGCAGGTCGCGGGCGTCGTCCACACCACCGTGGGAGGCGGCGTCGATCTCGATGACGTCGATCGACCCCGGTCCGTTGCGGGCCAGGTCGCGGCAGGACTGGCACTCGCCGCACGGGTCGGGGGTGGGACCCTGCTCACAGTTGAGGCAGCGCGCCAGGATGCGCGCGCTGGTCGTCTTGCCGCAGCCGCGCGGGCCGCTGAACAGGTACGCGTGATTGACCCGGTTGTTCCGCAGGGCCTGCATCAGCGGGACCGTGACATGGTCCTGCCCGATGACCTCGGCGAACGACTCGGGGCGGTAGCGGCGGTACAGCGCAAGGGACGACACGTCTACGAGGTTATCCGGGCCCACCGACAACAGCGGCCCCACGCCGCCCCGGAACGCAAAGCGCCCCCCACGCACCCGCCAGAGCCCACTTACCCTTGCTGCCTTCCGGCCCTGGGGGAGTTGGGTGAGATAGCGCCACGTGAGGGGCTGGGCCCCACCCTAGCGGATACCGGGCCCGAGAATCGAGCCGCCCCGGCTCCCCGTCCCGACCGGGACCCTCCCCGACCCCAAGATCGGGATCGTGTTCGCGAGCACCCCTCAACGTCTTGTATTGTTTGCGGCGGAGGATTCGCCTAGAGGCCTAGGGCGCACGCTTGGAAAGCGTGTTGGGGGCAACCCCTCACGAGTTCGAATCTCGTATCCTCCGCCAGCCCAGAGGGCCGGACCGCATCAGCGGTCCGGCCCTCTGGCGTTTCCCGTCTCGGTTTCCGTCTCACACGCGGCGCAGCGATGAACCTTCGGAGATATACTCGCCTCCATACTTGATATCAAGGAGGTGCACCATGAGTCGCACGGTGATCGACCTCGATGACGAGCTGGTCGCGGACGTGGCCAAGGCGCTGGGGACCAGCACCAAGAAGGAGACGGTCAACACGGCCCTCCGCGAGGTGCTGGAGAACAGGCGGCGCGCGCTGGCCCTGACCCGCTTGCGCGCCGCCGCCGACGAAGGCGCGTTCGACCTGACGCTGTTCGAGGAAAAGAGGAACTACCGACGGTGAACGCCGCTCTCTACCTGATCGACACCAGCGCTCTCGCCCGCTTCCTGCACGGTGACGCGGAGCAGTACGGCTGGGACCAGGCAGCGGCGGCCGGCCTGATCGCCACGTGCCCCATCACGGAGCTGGAGTTCTTCTACAGCGCCCGATCGGCCGCCGACAGAGCGCGGGGCATCGAGGACATCAGGCTGATCTTCGGCTGGGTCCCGGTCGACGACCGCGCCTACGACCGGGCCTGGCAGGTCCAGGAGGCCCTCACCAAGCAGGGCAAGCACCGCAGCGCCGGTGCGGTCGACCTCGTCGTCGCCGCGACCGCCGAATTGCAGGGCCTCACCCTCCTGCATCGGGACCACGACTTCGAGTGCATCGCCTCGGTCACCGGCCAGCCCCTCCAGTGGTACGGCCCGGCGAGCCACAAGTAGTCGGACAGCGGTTGCGGTTCCGGTTTCAGTTCCGGTTCCGGTCGCATTCGCCTTCCTCCGCCGCGTCAGCGGTCCGGCCCTCTGGCGTTTCCCCGTCTCGGTTTCCGTCGCGGTCCGAGCCTCGAAGGCCCACGCGGCTATGCTGCGCGCGTGCCGTCGTATTCGATCGGGCAGGCCGCCGGCCTGCTGGGCGTGAGCTCCGAAACCGTCCGCCGCTGGGCCGACGCGGGGCGGCTGGACGCCCCGCGCGGGCCCGACGGGAACCGCGCGGTGGACGGGGCGGTGCTGGCCGCGTTCGCCAAGGAGCGGGCGGCCGGGATGCACCCGCTGCCCGAGGGCGCCCCCGTCACCTCCGTGCGCAACGCCTTCGCCGGGATCGTCACGGCGGTACGGCTCGACGAGGTGGCGGCCCAGGTGGAGATCCAGTCCGGGCCGCACCGCATCGTCTCGGTGGTGACCCGGGAGTCCGTGGAGGAGCTCGGGATCGCGGTCGGGGTGCGCGTCACCGCCCGGGTGAAGTCGACGGACGTGCACGTCGACGTGGTCTGAGCGGGCGGGCCGTGCGGACGGTTCAGGCGCAGCGCAGCGCCGCGTAGAGGTCCAGCTTGTGGTCCAGGCGGGACAGGTCGCGGCCCGTCAGGGCCTCCACCCGCTCGATCCGGTAGTGCACGGTGTTGACGTGCAGGTGCAGGGCCTCCGCCGTGCGGGCCCACGAGCAGTTGTTGGCCAGGAAGACCTCCAGGGTCTCGCGGAGCATGCCGTCGCCCAGCGGGCCGAGCGTGCGCGTCCCGAAGACGGACCGCACCTCCGGCGGCACCCCGCCGAGGAGTTCGGCCAGGGTGTCCAGCTGCTCGACTCCCCGCACCGGGGCGTCCTCGTCGGTCGCCGTCAACGCGAAGGCGGCCTGGTTCAGGGAGGCCCGCAGCCCCTCGGGGCCCGCCGTCCGCGCGCCCGCGCCGAGCCGCGGCTCGGACCCCTGCGGTGCGCACGCCCGCAGCAGTGGCCACAGTCCGCGCAGCTCCGCCACGACGTCGAGCTGCGCGCGCGGGTCCTCGTGGAGCACCGCCGCGGTGTCGCCGGCCGTCCACGCGAGGCCCTCCAGGTGCCCGAGGGCCTCGGCCAGGGCCTCGCCCGAGGTGGCCGTCAGCACCCGGTACGGGCCGGTCGTGGGCAGGCCGGCGGCGGTCAGCGCCTCCTCCAGCGCGGCCGGATCGGCCTCGCGGGACAGCAGCGCGATCAGCTCCTGTCCGGCCGCGCGCTCGGCGGCGGTGCGGCGGGCCCCGCGGTCGCGGTACTGGGCGAACACCTCGGCGATCTCGTGGAGCACCCGGGGCGGCGCCGCGTCCGCGTCCGGCAGGTGCAGCCGCCAGGCGTCGTACGGGGATCCGTCGGCCTCGACGCGCAGCGAGAGCCCGTCGCGCGCGACGGCGGCCCGCCGGGCGGGCAGCGGCGGCGCGGAGGGCGTACGGGCCACCGTCCGCCCGCTCGCGGTCAGCACGTAGCAGCTGATCCGGCCCAGGTGGGCGCAGGCGCGGTCGAGCAGTTCGGCGGGGCCCGCGCCGCTCTCCAGGAGCCGGCTCAGCTCGCCGCGCACGTTCTCGGGCAGGGCGAAGATCCGGGTCGGACGGCGGCTGAGGTCGCCCCACTGGCGCAGGTACACGGCCTCGGTGACCGACCGGAAGCTGGTCCTCGCCGGGACGGCCACCACCGGCACCCGGTGGGCGCGGCAGGCGGCGATCAGCTCGTCCGGGACCCGGCCGTGGGTCTCCTCGCCGGCCAGCAGGGCGGTGGCCCCGGCCTCGGCGAGGGCGGAGACGAAGCGGTCGGTCTTCGCCGGGTCGGCGTCCGACCACCACACGAGACCGCTGAGCACGAGCTCGCCGGGGCCCAGGAACCGGCCCGGGTCCTCCAGGTCGGTGGCGGTGACGCCGCTGACCTCCTGGCCGAGAAGGGCTTCCTCGCCCCAGAGCAGGGTGAGGCCGAGGTTGTCGGACTGGAGGAGGTCGAGGACGTGCATGGCAGGGACTCCTTGCGGTGGGGGTGACCCACATTCGCCAGGTGAATACGAGAAACCACATCGTAAATGCAAGGGCAACGCGCGTATACGGGTCTTGGTTGATCCACCAAGGCGAACCGTCCCGAGTTGGCTGCTTTCCGTGGCCGAGACCAGTCGTTTCCGCCCGTCGGCGGTTGCTTCACTGAAGCGAAACCCCGGGATCAGGAAGGCTGGTGGCGCGAATTGGACCTCAACACCGTGCTCGACGTGCGCGACGCCCGCCGCCGCGAACCCTGGCGTCCCGGCGACGCCTGGCTCGGCGGCGGCACGTACCTCTTCTCCGAGCCCCAGCCCCACATCCGCCGCCTCTTCGACCTCTCCCGCATGGGCTGGCCGCCCCTGTCGTGGCAGCCCGACGGCTCCCTCGACATCGCCGCCACCTGCACCATCACCGAACTGTCCCGCTTCGGCCGCACCCTGCCCGCCGCCGCGGCACCGCTCGTCGAGCAGTGCTGCCGCGCCTTCCTGGCGAGCTTCAAGATCTGGAACATGGCCACCGTCGGCGGCAACCTCTGCAACGGCCTCCCGGCCGGCCCGATGATCTCCCTGACCGCCGCCCTCGACTCCACCGTCCTGCTCCAGGGCCAGGACGGCGCCACCCGCCGGCTGCCCGTCACCGACTTCATTCGCGGCGCCGGCGTCAAGGACCTGCGCGACGGCGAGCTGCTGCGCTCGGTGCGGATCCCCGCGTACGCCCTGGACACCCGTACGGCCTTCCGGCAGGCCTCGCTGTACGGGCTGGGCCGCTCCGGCGCCCTGGTGATCGGCGCGCTCGACCCGCGCGACGGATCGCTGGCCGTCACCGTCTCCGCGGCCACGACGCGCCCGTTCCGCTTCTGGTTCGCGCTGCCGCCCACCGCCGGCGAACTGCGCGCCGCGATCGACGACGGCGTACGCCCCGACGAGTGGTTCGACGACATCCACGGCCTGCCCGACTGGCGGCGGCACATGGCCCTGCACCTGGCCGAGGAGATCCGCCGCGAGCTGACCGACGCGACCGGGCCACGACCCGGCGCACCTCAGGAGGGTTCCCGATGAGCTACGGCATCGAGATCAACCAGCGGCGCTTCGAGGACGAGCCCCGCCCGGGCCAGTGCCTGCGCACCTACCTGCGCGAACGCGGCTGGTTCGGTGTGAAGAAGGGCTGCGACCAGGGCGACTGCGGGGCCTGCACCGTCCACGTCGACGGGCAGCCCGTCCACAGCTGCCTCTACCCGGCGGTCCGCGCCGAGGGCCGCTCCGTCACCACCGTCGAGGGCCTCGCCCGACCCGGCGGCGAACTCCACCCGGCGCAGCGACAGTTCCTCGACGCCCAGGGCTTCCAGTGCGGCTTCTGCACCGCCGGGTTCCTGATGACCACCGCCGCCCTCCAGGCCGAGGAGGGCACCGCCCACGACGACGGGAAGCTGGACGACCTCCCGCGCGCCTTCAAGGGCAACATCTGCCGCTGCACCGGCTACCGCGCCATCGAGGACGCGGTGCGCGGGGTCAGGCACACCGAGGAGCCCGAGGCCGGTCAGGCCGTCGGCCGCAGCCCCGGGGCCCCCGCGGGCCCGCAGGTGGTCACCGGCACCGCCCGCTACACCTTCGACGTCGAGGTGCCCGGCCTGCTCCACATGAAGCTGCTGCGCTCCCCGCACCCGCACGCCCGGATCGTCGACATCGACACCCGCGAGGCGCTCCAGGTCCCAGGCGTCCACGCCGTCCTGACCCACCACGACGCCCCGGACCGGCTGTACTCCTCGGCCCGCCACGAGCACCCCACCGAGGACCCGATGGACACCCGGGTCCTGGACGACGTCGTCCGTTTCGTCGGCCAGCGCGTGGCGGCCGTCGTCGCCGACAGCGAGCAGGCCGCGGAGGAGGGCTGCCGGCGCGTGGTGGTCACGTACGAGGAGCTCCCCTACGTCACCGACCCGGAGGAGGCCATGCTGCCGGGCGCGCCCGTGCTGCACCCCAAGGGCCCCGAGTCGGGGATCTTCCGGGCCGAGAACAACGTGTGCGGCGAGGTCCACGCCACCATCGGCGACATGGAGAGGGGCTACGCCGAGGCGGACGTGGTCCTGGAGGAGACCTTCCGGACCCAGCGGGTGCAGCACGCCAGCCTGGAGACCCACGGCAGCGTCGCGTACTTCGAGCCCAAGGAGGACGGGGAGGGCGAGCGCGTCACCGTCCGCTCCTCCACCCAGGCCCCGTTCCTGACCCGACGGGCGCTGTGCGCCCTGTACGACCTGAACGAGGACGAGGTCCGCGTGGTCGCGGGCCGGGTGGGCGGCGGGTTCGGCGGCAAGCAGGAGATGCTGACCGAGGACATCGTGGTCCTCGCCGCCCTGAAGCTGAGGCGCCCGGTGAAGCTCGAGTTCACCCGAGCCGAGCAGTTCTACGGGGCCACCACCCGCCACCCCTTCAAGATCACCATCAAGATGGGGGCCAAGGCCGACGGCACCCTCACCGCCCTGCGCATCCGCGTGCTCTCCAACACCGGCGCCTACGGCAACCACGGCCCGGCGGTCATGTTCCACAGCGTCGGGGAGTCCTTCGCCGTCTACAAGGCGCCGAACAAGGAGGTCGAGGCGTACTCCGTCTACACCAACGGGGTACCGGCGGGCGCCTTCCGCGGCTACGGCCTCGGCCAGGTCCTCTTCGCCCTCGAATCGATGATGGACGAACTCGCCGTCGCGCTCGGGATGGACCCGCTCGTGCTGCGCGAGAAGAACGTCATCGGCGCGGGCGACCACCTCGTCACCCCGATCGGCCACGAGGAGGACCTGTTCATCGCCTCCTACGGGATGCGGCAGTGCATGGACGTCGTACGCCGGGCCATCGCCGACGACCGCAGCCACGAGGACGTCCCCGAGGGCTGGCTCACCGGCACCGGATCGGCCGTCGCGATGATCGCCACGGGCCCCCCGGGCGGCCACTTCGCCGACGCCACGGTCAGCCTGCTGTCCGACGGCACGTACGACATCGCGGTCGGCACCGCCGAGTTCGGCAACGGCACCACCACCGTCCACAAGCAGATCACCGCCGGCGCGCTGAACACCACCGTCGACCGGATCGCGGTCCGCCAGTCCGACACCGACGTGGTGCGCCACGACACCGGCGCCTTCGGCTCGGCCGGCACCGTGGTCGCGGGCAAGGCGGTGATGCTGGCGGCGAACTCGCTCGCGGAGCGGCTGCGGACCTTCGCGGCCCGCCACACCGGCGTGGCCCGGCACCTGTGCAGGCTGGAGGCGGAGGCCTTCGACTGCGCGGGCCGCGTCGTCACGCTGAAGGAGCTCCACGAGGCCGCGTACGCGCAGGGCCGGCCGGAGGAGGTCTCGGCGGACGGCCATTGGGGCGGCTCGCCCCGCTCGGTCGCCTTCAACGCCCAGTGGTTCCGCCTCGCGGTGGACCCGGACACGGGCGAGATGCGGATCCTGCGCAGCGTGCACGCGGCGGACGCCGGCAAGGTCATGAACCCGGTGCAGTGCCGGGGCCAGGTCGAGGGCGGCGTGGCCCAGGCCCTGGGGGCGACCCTGTTCGAGACCGTACGGGTGGACGAGCGCGGGGAGGTCACCACGGCCGCCTTCCGCCGCTACCGCCTGCCGCAGTACGCGGACGTCCCGCGCACCGAGGTCCACTTCATGGAGACCTCGGACGCGATCGGGCCCCTCGGCGCCAAGTCCATGTCCGAGAGCCCCTTCAACCCGGTCGGCCCGGCCTTCGCGAACGCCCTGCGGGACGCGACGGGCATCCGCTTCACGGAGATGCCGCTGACCCGGGACGTCGTCTGGCGGCGGATCCACCGGAAGATGCAGGGTGAATCCGCCGAATCGTGACCCGTATGCGACTCGTATGTCCCCATGAACCTTGCACATGAGGTTCCAGCGGGACACGAGTCGGGCATGACATCCGCATGGCCTCCTTCCTGCTGCACGGCGAACTCGACCGTCCCGCGACCCTGAGCGTCGCCGACCTGCGGGCCTGGCCGCAGCACCGCGCGGAGGTCACCTTCGACTGCGCGACGAACGGCCCGCAGCGACACGTCTTCAAGGGCGTGCTGCTGCGGGACGTCGTCACCGGGGCCGGGCCGGTCTTCGACGCCCGGCGCCGCAAGGACCGCGGCCGCTACGTCCTCGCGGTCGGCGGCGGCGACGGCCACCACACCGTCCTGTCGTGGGCGGAGCTGGACCCGGACTTCCGCGACTGTCCGGTCCTGCTGGCCACCCGCCTCGACGGCGAGGAGCTCGACGGGGCCGGCAGCCAGCTGGTGGTGCCGTCGGACCGCTGCGGGGCGCGGTACGTCAGCGCCGTCACCCACGTCTGGTTCGGGGCCCTGCGGGTCCCGGCCCTGACCCCCGCCTAGGCGGTCCTCAGGCGGTCTCCGCCGCGAGCGCCCGTACCGCGTCGGCGAGTTTGCGGGCCGTGGGGTCGGCGGGGGCCACCAGCCGGGTGTGGACGAAGGCGAACGACAGGCCCCGCGCGCGGTCCGCGAAGGCGAGGGAGCCACCGCTGCCGTGGTGGCCGAAGGTGGTGGGCTCGCCGCCCATCGGGGTCATGCCGACGAACCAGCCCAACCCCTTGGCGTACCGGACGAGCAGCATCCGGTCCCGCCCGTCCACCGCCGTCCGCGCGGCGGCCTCGACCCGGTCGGGCGACAGCAGCCGTACGCCGTCCACCTCGCCCAGCAGCGCCGCGTACATCCGGGCCGCGGCGCGGGCGGTCAGGGTGGCGCAGGCGGGCAGGTCGGCGAGGAGGTAGCCGGGGCGTTCGGCGAGGCCGGCGGTGGTCCACAGGCCGCGGTTGGGCGCGATGAGCCGGGTGAAGGGGGCCTGCGCCGGCAGCCCGGCCAGGTACGCCTCCCAGCCGCCCTCCACCAGCGGTGCCACCCGGGGCAGTTCGGAGGCGGGCAGCCCGAAGTACAGCTCGTCGGCGATCCCGAGGGGTTCGGCCACGTACTCCCGCAGCGCCTGACCGGGGGTGAGGCCGGTGACCCGCCGGACGGTCTCGCCGAGGATCCAGCCGAAGGTCCAGCCGTGGTAGCCGCTGTCGGTGCCCGGCTCCCACAGCGGGCGCAGGTCGGCGACGACCTCGCACATGTGGTCCCAGTCGCACAGCTCGGCGACGGTCAGGGAGCGCGGCAGGTGGGGGATCCCGGCGGAGTGGGTCAGGGCGTGCCGGACGGTGACCTCGGCCTTGCCGCGGGCCGCGAACCGGGGCCAGTAGCGGGCGATCGGGGCCTCGTAGTCGAGCAGCCCGCGCGCGGCGAGGACGTGCACGAGGGTGGCGGTGCAGCCCTTGCCGGTGGAGAAGCCGTGGATCAGGGTGTCGGGGCCGGCGACACCCGCGTACGCCTCCACCAGCGGGCGGCCGTCGCGGTACGCGGCCACCTGGACGCCGCTCTCGGCCCCGGACGCGACCAGCGCGTCCAGGCGCTCCTGGAGTTCCACGCGCCCCTCCTTCACCACCGCACGCCGTGTCACCTTGAGTAGCGACACCCTACCGTCGGTGACGACAGAGGTTCGGGAATCGGGAAAGCGAAAGAGGTGGGCGCGGGATGCGCGAGACACGACGCGCGGCGCGGGTGCTCGGGGCGTGCGCGGCGGCGGTGACCCTGGCGCTGGCGACGCCGGGGGCGGCGCAGGCGGCCGACGGGGTGCTGTTCATCGACCGGGCCGCGATCCACGACCCGTCCGGCTGCTACCCGTTGGGCGATTTCGTGCCCTCGGAGGTCGGCAACTTCACCAACGAGACGGCGGCCGTGTGGTCGGGTCCCCACTGCGACGGGCGCGTGACGGCCTTCGTCCTGCCGGGGCAACTCGTCCGCCCAGCCCCGGGCATGAGCCTGTTCATCCAGTAACGGGGCCCGGTGCGGCGCCGGTCGCCCCCGCGTGGCGGGAGGCGACCGGCGCGGCGCATGCTTCGGCTACGCGGCCTGGAGGGAGACCTCGGTCGCCTTGATCAGCGCGACGACCGGGGAACCGGCGGCCAGGCCGAGGGCCTCGACGGCGTCGGCGGTGATGGCGGCGGTCAGGCCGCCCCCGTTCACGTCGACCTTGACGGAGGCCATGGCCGGACCGGTGGCCACGTCGACGACGGTGCCGGCGATCTGGTTGCGGATGGACAGCCCCTCGACGGGACCGGTCGCCAGGGCCACCTCCGTCGCCTTGACCAGGGCCTTCACCGGGGAACCGGCGGCGATGCCCAGGTCCTTGACCGCGTCGACCGTGATCGCGGCGGTGATGTCCTGGCCACCGTCGAGGCGGACCTTGACCGTGGCCATCGCCTCTCCGGCGGTGACGGCGGTGACGGTGCCGGCGATCTGGTTGCGGATGCTCAGGCTCATGACTGTTCGACCTCTTGCGCTAGGAAACACGTGCGTCCGGGAAGGACCGCACGCAACCGAAACTAGGCCGTTCCGCTTTGACCCGTGTTCAACCCCTCGCATCCGCCACCCGAATCCACCCGTACGGCTCGCCCCTGCGCCCAACCTGCCTTTGACCAGGCCTTTCTTGAGACGCGGGCGGGGACGCGGGCGTCGGCGCGGGGGCCTGCGCGGGGGCCTGCACGGGGCGCTCAGGTGAACTCCGGCATCTCCCCGACCGTCGTCGTCAGGTCGATCACCGCGAAGGCCGCACCCTGCGGGTCCGCGAGGGCCGCGAACCGCCCGAACGGGCTGTCCATCGGGCCGAAGTGCAGCGCCCCGCCGCGGGCCCTGGTCTTCTCCACCGCCTCGTCGCAGTTCGGGACGGCGAAGTAGACCTGGATGTACGACGGCACCTCCGGCGGGAACTCCTCGCCCATCCGCATCCGGCCGAGCACCGGGTTCTCCGGACCGCCGACGCCGAAGACCTTGAAGTCCATCCCCTCTTCCTCGGGGTCGTCGCCCGCCTCCATCTGTTGGGCGCTGTAGGAGAACACGCGGGTGAAGAACGCGTCCGCCTTCTCCGGCTCCCGGGTGAAGACCTCCGCCCAGGCGTACGCCCCGGACTCCCCCGTCTTCTCGAAGCCCCTGTGCTCGCCGGGCTGCCAGAGGCCGAAGACGGCGCCGCTCGGTTCCCTCGCGATGGCCATCGTGCCGAAGGAACCGACCCGCATGGGCTCCATCACCAGGTCGCCGCCCGCCTCCTCGATCCTCCGGGCGGTGGCGGCCGCGTCGGGCGAGGCGAAGTACAGGCACCACTGCGAGGGCGCGTCCGCCCCCGGCATCGGCGGTACGACGGCCGCGACCGCCTTGCCGTCGGAGTAGGCCTGCGTGTAGCTCCCGTACTCGGTGCTCGCCTCGCCGAAGGTCCAGCCCAGCACGTCACCGTAGAACTCCTTGGCCGCCGCCACGTCGGTGAACATCGCGTCCACCCAGCACGGGGCGCCCTCCTCGAACTCAGCCATGGTCGATCGACTCCTGTGTGTCGTCCTCTGTCCCTGTCCCTGTACCTGTCCCTGCACCTGCGTGTGTGCGTGTCCGTCGTCTCCACGCTAGGCGGGGGGCCGGACATCCGCGCGACGGCCGCGACGGCGGCCCCACCGCGCGGCGGGCGGGCGGTCGGGGGAGGCTGGAGGGCATGGACGACATCACCATCCGGCTCGCCCAGCAACCCGAGGCCGACGCCCTCCTCGCCCGCAGCCCGCTCGCCGCCCTCACCGGCATGCTGCTCGACCAGCAGGTACCGATGGAGTGGGCGTTCTCGGGGCCCTGGACGATCGCGCGGCGCCTCGGCTCCGACGACCTCGACGCGCACGCCATCGCCGCCTACGACCCGGAGGCCTTCGCCGAGCTGCTCTCGCGCAAGCCGGCCGTGCACCGCTATCCGGGATCGATGGCGAAGCGGATCCAGCAGTTGTGCGCGTACCTGGTGGAGCACTACGACGGGGACGCGGCGGCGATCTGGGCGGACGCCGCCACCGGAGCCGAACTGCTGGAGCGGCTGAAGGCGCTGCCGGGCTACGGGGAGCAGAAGGCGCAGATCTTCCTCGCCCTGCTGGGGAAGCGCTTCGGCGTGCGCCCCAAGGGCTGGCGGGAGGCCGCGGGCGGCTACGGGCCGGCGGGCGTGCACCGTTCGGCGGCGGACATCACCGGCCCGGAGTCACTGGCGAAGGTCCGGGAGTACAAGCAGGCGCAGAAGGCCGCCGCCAAGCAGGCGAAGTAGGCGGAGCGGGGGAAAGGGCGCGGGTCGAGGTGACGGACCGGGGCGGGCGGCGCCGGCGGGGCGCGGGGCGGGCCGTAGGGTCGATTCCATGATCGAGAACCTGACCCGCGCCACGAGCGCCGAGTCCATCTCCGACGGCCCCGGCAGCGTCATCACGCTGCTCACCGACACCCCCGAACTCACCTGCAACACCGCGAGCTTCGAGGTCGGCGCGGCCGGCGCCCCGGTGCACTTCCACACCAAGGCGACCGAGTTCTTCCACGTCACCGACGGGGTCCTCGACGTCCTCGTCGGCGACGAGATCCACACCCTCACCAAGGGCGACTTCATCAGCGTCGCGCCCGGCGTGAAGCACGCCTTCGCCCCGGCCGCGGGCCACACGGCCGAGGTGTTCGTCGGCTTCACCCCGGGCATGGCCCGCTTCGACTACTACCGCCTCCTGGGACGGGTGCGCGCGGGCGAGGCCACCGTGCAGGACATCATCGACAGCCAGCCCGTCTACGACAACCACTACGCGGAGAGCGAGGCCTGGGCCGGGCGTCCGCGCAACGCCGAGGCGTAGACCTCGTCGGCGTCGAGCCGGCGCAGCTCCTCCGCGATCAGCTCGGCGTCGCTGCGGATCTTCAGGGCCACCCTGCGGTCGGGCCATCCGGGCAGCACCAGCGTGGCCAGCACCCCCGCCGGCCGGTCCACCCTTATCTCCCCGGCCTCGGTCTCCAGCCGGACCCGGGTGATGACCGGCCCGTCGGTGACCACCCGGCGCACCTGCACCTTCAGCCGGTCCTCCAGCCAGCGCGCGAGCAGCTCGGCGCTGGCGTTGTCCGCCTCGCTCTCCACCGCCGCGCCGGTCACCGGGAGCGGCTTCTGGTCGAGGGCCGCCGCCAGGAGCGAACGCCACGGCGTCAGCCGGGTCCAGGCCAGGTCGGTGTCGCCGGGGGCGTACGCGGCGGCCCGGCCGTCGAGCGCCGCGACCGGGTCCGGGGCCTCCTGGGCGTCGGTGATGCGTCGCTGCGCCAGTGCGCCCAGCTCGTCGCGGGCCGGGTCGGCGGGGGCGTCCGCCGGCCACCACGCCACGACGGGCGCGTCCGGAACCAGCAGCGGGAGCACCACGGAGCCGGCCTGCGAGGTGAGCTCTCCGTGCAGGCGCAGCAGCACGATCTCCCCGGATCCGGCGTCGGAGCCGACGCGCAGTTCGGCGTCGAGGCGGCTCTGGCGCAGGCGCTGCGGGCCGCGCCCGCTGCGCTTGATCACCGCGATGATGCGGCACGGGTGCTCGCGCGAGGCCTCGGAGGCCGCGCGTACGGCGTCGTAGGCGTTCTCCTCGTCGGTGACGACGACGAGCGTCAGCACCAGTCCCATGGTGGGGCTGCCGACGGCTCGGCGGGCTTCGAGCAGGGCCCGGTCGACCTTGTTGGACGTGGTGTCGGTGAGTTCGGTCCGCATGCCCCGAGTCTGTCAGCGCCCACCGCACCCCCGACAACCGGTTCGCTTGATTCCGCCTGGAGGGCGCGCGTGCCCGCGCGGGCCGCCGGCGCCCGCTCCTACCGTCTGCGGCGGGCCGTGCCGAAGATCGAACGGGAGATCTCCCGGCCGAGTTGGGTGCCGATCGAGCGGGCCAGCGAGCGGAACAGACCGCTGCCCACCACCTGTTCGGCCAGCGAGGGGTCCGGCTTCGGGGCCGCGCGCGCCGCGCGCGCCGCCTCCTTCTCGGCCGCCTTGGCCTGCTTCTGGGCCTCCGCGGCCGCTGCCGCCGCCTCCGCCGCGGCCTCGGCCGCCGCCTGTTCGGCGCTGATCTTCTCGTACGCCGACTCGCGGTCGACGGGCTCCGCGTAACGCGAGTACAGCAGCGAGGCCTTCACCGCGCCCTCCAGGGTCGCCGCGTCGACGGGGCCCATCAGCGACCGCGGCGCGCGCAGCCGCGTCGCGGCGACGGGGGTCGGGGCGCCGCCCTCGCTCAGCACGGTGATCACGGCCTCTCCGGTGCCGAGGCCGGTGAGCAGTTCCTCCAGGTCGTACGCGGAGTTGGGGAAGGTCTTCACGGTCGCCTTCAGCGCCTTCGCGTCGTCGGGGGTGAAGGCGCGCAGCGCGTGCTGGACCCGGTTGCCGAGCTGCGCCAGCACGTCGCCGGGCACGTCCTTGGGGGTCTGGGTCACGAAGAAGACGCCGACGCCCTTGGACCGGATCAGCCGCACCGTCTGGGTGATCGACTCCAGGAAGGCCTTCGAGGCACCGTTGAACAACAGGTGCGCCTCGTCGAAGAAGAAGACCAGCTTGGGCCGGTCCAGGTCGCCGACCTCGGGCAGGTCCGTGTAGAGGTCGGCCAGCAGCCACATCAGGAAGGTGGAGAAAAGCTGCGGTTTGTCCTGCACCGCCGGGAGTTCCAGGACGGACACCGTGCCGCGGCCGTCGGCGGCGGTGCGCAGGAACTCGCTCGTGTCGAACTCGGGCTCGCCGAAGAACTCGGTCGCCCCCTGCTGTTCGAAGGCGGTCAGCGCCCGCAGGATCACCCCGGCGGTGACGGTGGACAGGCCGCCGATGCCCTTGAGTTCGGGTTTGCCCTGGTCGGAGACGAGGAAGGCGACCACGGCCCGCAGGTCCTTGAGGTCGATCAGCTCCAGGCCCTTGGTGTCGGCGTAGTGGAAGATCAGGCCGAGGGACTGCTCCTGCGTCTGGTTGAGCTGGAGCACCTTGGACATCAGGACGGGGCCGAAGGCGGTCACGGTGGCCCGGACGGGGATGCCGGTGCCGATGCCGCCGAGCGCGTAGAACTCGGCGGGGCAACCGGCGGGGTCCCATTCCTGGCCGACGTCGGCGGCCCGTTGACGGACCTTCTCGTTGTCGGTACCGGGCGCGGAGATGCCGGAGACGTCGCCCTTGATGTCGGCGAGGAAGACGGGGACGCCGTTCGCGGAGAGCTGCTCGGCGATGAGCTGGAGGGTCTTGGTCTTTCCGGTGCCGGTCGCGCCCGCGACGAGCCCGTGGCGGTTGAGCATCGACAGCGGGATGCGGATCTGGCGGTCCGGCAGGACGACGCCGTCCCACAGCAGGGCGCCGAGGTCGAGGGCGGGTCCGGCGAAGGCGTACCCGTCGGCGATCCGCGCGGCGGGGTCGAGCGGAACGGAAGGGTCCGCGTGCTGGCTCATGCATCACTCCCGAGCTCCCGGACTGCGGGTTCCGGACTCCCGTAGTCACCCATTCATACCCTCTGCCACTTTTGCACCACCCGCACGAGGCTGCGCCCGGAGGCGCGGGCCCGGTAGGCTTTCCGTGTGATCTTCAAGCGCATCGGAAGCGGCCGGCCGTACCCCGACCACGGCAGGGAAACGACCCGGCAGTGGGCGGACGTCGCCCCGCGCCCGGTCCGGCTCGACCAGCTCGTGACGACCAAGGGACAGCTGGACCTCGAAACCCTGCTCGCCGAGGACTCGACCTTCTACGGCGACCTCTTCGCGCACGTCGTGAAGTGGCAGGGCGACCTCTACCTGGAGGACGGGCTGCACCGCGCCGTCCGCGCGGCCCTCCAGCAGCGCCAGGTCCTGCACGCGCGCGTCCTGGAAATGGACTGATTGCGCCTTTCGGGTCAGCCTTGCCCGATCAATAGATCATTTAGTAGGCATCGTCCCGACGCGGCACTACGCTGCGCCCATGAGCATGCTCACTCCCCCCGGCATGGGCGGAAAGTACCGCGTCACGGGAGCTGCCTACCCCCGCATGAGCCGTCCCCGGCGCCGCCGGAGGCTGGTCTTCACCGTGCTCGGCTCGGCCCTCGCGCTGGCCCTGCTCGGATACGGGTCCTTGCAGCTCATCGATGTGTTCCGCGGCGGCGACACCGGCAAGCGGACCACCGCGGCCGGCAAGCCCTGCCCCTCGGCCTCCACCGGAAAGGCCGGGGCCGCCGCCAAGCCCGTCTCGGCCCCGAACGCGGCGGCGAGCGCCTCCGCGTCCCCCGCCGCCGCGCTGCCCCAGCCCGGCCAGATCACGGTCAACGTCTACAACGCGACCCCCCGCGCGGGCCTCGCCAAGGCCGTCGGCGACGAGCTGCGCAACCGCGGCTTCGCCGTCGGGCAGGTCGGCAACGCCCCCGCCGACTTCGACAAGAAGGTCCCCGGGCCCGGGATACTGCTCGGCTCCCCCCGGACCGACAAGGCGGCCTACTCCGTGCTCGCCACCCAACTCGACGGCGTGACCCAGCAGACCGACGCGCGCGAGGGCGCGGACATCGACCTGATCCTGGGTGACGCCTTCAAGGAACTGAAGCCCAAGGCGGACGCGGACAAGGCGCTGGCCATCCTGGCCAACCCGGTGCCCACGCCCACCGCGAAGTGCTGATCACCCCGCAGGCCGGACCGCCGGACCCGGGAGCTCCCCGACGGTCCGGCGGCCGAACGGCCCGGGCCCTGCCCTATTCGGCCGAGCCGTACATGCGGTCGCCCGCGTCGCCCAGGCCCGGCACGATGTAGCCGTGCTCGTTGAGGCGCTCGTCCACGGCGGCCGTCACCACCGTCACCGGCGTGCCCGCCAGCTCGCGCTCCATGATCTCGACGCCCTCGGGCGCGGCCAGCAGCACCACGGCGGTCACGTCGTCGGCGCCGCGCTTGATGAGCTCCTGGATCGCGGCGACCAGCGTGCCGCCGGTGGCCAGCATCGGGTCGACGACGTAGACCTGACGGCCGGAGAGGTCCTCGGGCATGCGCGTCGCGTACGTGGAGGCCTCCAGGGTCTCCTCGTTGCGGACCATGCCCAGGAAGCCCACCTCGGCGGTCGGCAGCAGGCGGACCATGCCGTCGAGCATGCCGAGGCCGGCGCGCAGGATCGGCACGACCAGCGGACGCGGGTACGACAGCTTGACGCCGGTGGTCGGGCCGACCGGGGTCTCGATGTCGGACGCCTCGGTGCGCACGTCGCGCGTGGCCTCGTAGGCGAGGAGGGTCACCAGCTCGTCGGCGAGGCGACGGAAGGTGGGGGAGTCGGTGCGCTTGTCGCGCAGGGTGGTGAGTTTGTGCGCCACCAAGGGGTGATCGACGACCTGCAAACGCACAACATCCTCCAAGACAAGACTCAGCCGGGTTTCGACCTGTGACCTGTGACCCTGCTACCTGCGAACACGGCCGCACGTCGCGACCCGCACCAAAAGGCTACGCGGTGGTACGACCCCGACGCGTCCCCACCACGGCCCCGCCGCGTCCCGGCCGCGTCCCGGCCGCGTCCCGGCCGCCTCGAAGGCGTCTCGAAGTCCGCCCGAAGTCCTCCCGAGGCCGTCTCGCGGTCAGCCGGCGCCGGTCCGAGATGCGGTCCGGGTCCGTCGCGACCACCCTTGACGGATGAGCGTCGGACTGGTGATCGCGGCCGTGGACGGATCCGAGCACAGCCTGCGGGCCCTGGAGTGGGCCCGGCTGGCCGCCCTGCGCCACGACGCCGCCCTCATGGTGGCCCACGTGCTGCCCGACGTCTCCCAGCTCTACGCGGGCCGCCGCTCGGCCCTGCACGACCCGAACGAGCCGGAGGAGTACCCCGACCCGGTCGGCGACCACGTGCGCGGCGTCCTCGAAGCCGCCCCCGAGCTGCCCCGCGAGGTGCGCTACGAGGCCCTGGAGGGCTCCGTACCGGAGGCGCTGCGGGCCGTCGGCGCCGAGAGCGCGCCGCTGATGCTGGTGATGGGCTCCCGGGGACGCGGCGGGTTCGCGAGCCTGCTCCTCGGATCCAGCAGCCGGGCCGTCGCCACCACCGCCTCCTGCCCCGTGGTGGTGGTCCCGCACGCCGAGCGCGACGCGCGGGCCGCCGCCGCGGATCCCTCCGCCGGGCGGGTGGTCCTCGGGCTGCACGCCGCCGAGACCCCCGAGGACGTACTGGCCTTCGCGTTCGCGGAAGCCGCCGCGCGGGGGACCACCGTCCAGGTGGTCTCGGCGTACGCGATCCCGCCCGGTCCGACGATGGTGATCGACAGCCCCTTCGCCGTGATCCCGCCCGAGGCCCTCGCCGACGGGGGCGACGCGGTACCAGCCGAACGGGAGATGCTGCGGTCCCAGACCGAGCGGCTCGCCCCGCTGCGGGCCCGGTACCCGGACGTGCCCGTGGAGCAGGCGGCCGTGCCGGGGGACGCGGCGGGGCGCCTGGTGACGGCGTCCCGGGCCGCGGCGCTGGTCGTGGTCGGCCGCCACCATCCGCGCCGCCGCGGGCTGCTGATGGGCTCGGTGGCCACCGCCCTGCTCCAGCACGCGCACGGCCCGGTGGCCGTCGTACCGACGCTGCCCGACGGGGCCGAGGACGCCTGAGCCCTGCCGATCCGGCCCGTCCGGTCGCCCCTGCGGTCCCCACCGGCCACACGGGCCCTTCTGACCTGGGTCGATCCGCGTGGGGGTGGCATCAATCGGGCCGGCCGGGGGAAGGTGGAGGCGAGGGGGGTCTGCTTCGCGCCGGCGGAGGAGGACGACCGGACCAGCCCGGGGTGGTGGCCGATGCCCGAGGTTCAGCAGAGCGGTACGACGACGACGGACGGGAGCGAACCGGACGCGCCGCCGGAGACGGCGGCGCAGCGCAGGGCGCGACGCGCCCAGTTCCTGCGCGATCTGAACGAGGCCCGGGAGCTGCGTGACCGGGTACAGCCCCGGCGTGCCCGAGCGGCCCGCATGCGCCAGCAAATGCGGATGCGCACCTTCCGCTGGTGACCGGCGCCGCGACACGGCCGCCGCGCGGAAGACCTCTCGCAAAGCCGCTGTTTCTGCCACGATGCCGATTGGGCGGGGCACGCGCCGGTGAGCACCACGACCGTCGCACCCCAACCTCCGGCCGGGGGGACCTCCAACCGGCACGCCTATGACCAGTGGGAGAGTCACGGTGTATTTCGCCGCACTGCTCGCGCGCACCGAAGACGGGTGGGAAGCGAGCGACCTGGAACTCGACGACGTCGAGTCCCTCAGTGATCTGATCGATCTCGCCCGATCCGCCGCTGTCGACGACGACACGGTGGTCGCCCTCATCGAGCAGGAGGACGCCTGGTTCGGCGTCATCCGCGTGGACGGCGAGGAGGACCCCCGGTACTTCGTATCGAACGCCTCCGCCGCCGACCGCAGCTCCTACGGCTCGATGCTGACCAAAGAGCTGCTGGGCAGCGACGAGGAGGACGACGATCTCGACGAACTGGACCTGGACGGCACCGAGGACGGCGAGGAGACACCCCTCACCGCTTTCACGGACGAGGAGGACGACGAGGACGACACGTCCCGACCCGGCACCGAACCGGTGACGGCCGGACCGCTCGGCGACCCGAGGCTGCTCGACGACCTCGGCGTCGGCCACAAGGAACTCATGTCCCTCGACGGAGACGCCCTCACGGAGATCGCCGACGCGCTCGGCGCCACCGACGTACTGGAGGCCGTCCGCTAGTGACCGCCGCGCACGACATCACGTACGACCCCGATCCCGTACGGGATCCCTGGCTGGACTCCATGCGCCTGGCGCTGGAGCAGGCCGCCCTGGCGGTACCGGCCGGCGACGTGCCGGTCGGTGCCGTCGTGCTCGGCCCGCACGGCGACCTCCTCGCCGTCGGGCACAACGAGCGGGAGGCCACCGGCGACCCCACGGCGCACGCCGAGGTGCTGGCGCTGCGCCGGGCGGCCGCCCGGCTCGGGGAATGGCGTCTGACGGGGTGCACGCTGGTGGTGACCCTGGAGCCGTGCGTGATGTGCGCGGGCGCGCTCGTGCAGTCCCGGGTGGCCCGGGTGGTCTTCGGCGCGGGGGACGAGAAGGCGGGCGCGACGGGGTCCCTGTGGGACCTCGTGCGGGACCGCCGGCTCAACCACCGCCCGGAGGTCGTCCGCGGGGTGCTGGAGGACGAGTGCGCACACCTGCTGACGGACTTCTTCCGGGACCGGTGAGGAGCCGGTGAGGAGCCTCCGAGGGGCTCCGGGGCGGGCCGCGCACGGCGGATTTGCAAAGCACTCCCCACCGTAGGCTAGGATCTCTCTCGGTAGTGTGTCCGAGTGGCCGAAGGAGCTCGCCTCGAAAGCGAGTATGGGGCAACCCATCGGGGGTTCAAATCCCTCCACTACCGCTCTTGATCGAGAGCCCCGGTTCGTACGAACCGGGGCTCTCGCGTTCGCCCGCGTGACCGCCCGCCCGTTCGGCCGTTGTCACGGCATGACCAAGACCCAGCGCATGCTCGCCGCCTTCGCCCTCGCGGGGGCCGCCGCGGGCCTCGCCGCACCCGCCGCCTCCGCGGCGCCCCTCGCCCCGCTGACCCTCCCGGACCTGCCGTCGCCGGCGGCGGACATGCCGCCGGGCGCCCAGCCCCGTTCGGTCCAGGAGATCGGCGGGAAGCTCAGCCAGGGGGCCAACCAGCTCAACCAGCTGATGACCCTCCCGGACCAGCTCGCCCCCGTGATCGCGCCCGTCCAGCCGATCGTCGAGCTCGCCGGGGCCATCGAGTAGGAGCGCACGCGAAGAAGGCCCCGACCGGGGTCGGGACCTTCATCGTGGGACGGGGGAAGTGGCATCGGGGGGACAAGCCACTTCCCCCGTGGAGGACGGAACCTGCCAGTCCGAGCCGCAGTCAGGGGGGAAGCTTGCGGCTCGGACCCCGCAGTGAGGTCCTGTCCCTCACCCACCGATTTCCTGCCAGAACCGGTGGGCTCGTGTTCAATCCTGCGCCTCTCACGACCGGACACCCACCGGCAAAGGGCCCGGATCAACGGGTCATTGGTCCATAAAGGGCGGGTGAGTGTCCAAACTCGAACAGTTAGACTCACCCGACTTCGCAGGACCGGTTGGGGAGGCCGACACCGTTCATGGACACCAAGAAGCTCATCACGGGCGTCCTCACCGTGTTCGTCCTCTTCGTGATCATCACCCAGCCCAAGCGGGCGGCCGAGATGGTCGGAATAGGCTTCCAAGGCATATCGGATGCCGCCTCCGGCATCGGCGAGTTCATCACCGAACTGGTGAACTGAACCCGTACGCTGAAGCGGATTCCAGGCTTTCCGGCCCCCCACTCCGACGGGTGGGGGGCTTTTCGCGTTCCCGACCGCCACACCGAATGCCCCATATGCCCAACTTGCCCTCAACACGGCGATATACGGTGCTTGCACACAGTCCACATCTCTTGTGATGCTATGACCGCTTTTGACGGATGAGTTGAACGAAGGGGTGGCGTGACCGTGCCGGCCAGTACTGCGCCTCAGGTGCCTCCCCAGCAAGAGCTCCGCCACCACCGGGAGCAGGCCCGTACGGAGGAGCGCGCGGAGGCCCGTACGGAGGCGCCCCGGGGGGCGCGTACGGGCGCGCGAGAGCAGGGGCGCGCGCAGGCGCGCGAAGAGGCGCGCGCCGATGCGGAGGAGCCGCCGGAGGACCTTCCGGCGGCGACCCGGGCGGAGGCTCCCGCCGCCGCCTCGGCGGACGCCCGGGAGGACGCCCGGGAGCACCCGCGGGAGGAGGTCCGGGAGGAGGCGCCTCCCGCCCCCAGGACGTCGAGCCGGGGCGCCGACACCCGGGCCCTGACCCAGGTGCTCTTCGGGGAGCTGAAGGGCCTGGAACCGGGCACCAGGGAGCACCACCGGGTGCGCGGGGCCCTCATCGAGGCGAACCTCCCGCTCGTGCGGTACGCGGCGGCCCGCTTCCGCAGCCGCAACGAGCCGATGGAGGACGTCGTCCAGGTCGGCACCATCGGCCTGATCAACGCGATCGACCGCTTCGACCCGGAACGCGGCGTGCAGTTCCCGACCTTCGCCATGCCGACCGTCGTGGGCGAGATCAAGCGCTACTTCCGCGACAACGTCCGCACCGTCCACGTCCCGCGCCGGCTCCACGAGCTGTGGGTGCAGGTCAACGCCGCCACCGAGGACCTCACCACCCTCCACGGCCGTACCCCCACCACCCCCGAGATCGCCGAGCGGCTGCGCATCAGCGAGGACGAGGTGCTCTCCTGCATCGAGGCCGGCCGCAGCTACCACGCGACCTCGCTCGAAGCCGCCCAGGAGGGCGACGGCATGCCCGGCCTGCTCGACCGGCTCGGCTACGAGGACCCCGAACTGGCCGGGGTCGAACACCGGGACCTCGTACGCCACCTGCTGGTCCAGCTCCCCGAGCGCGAGCAACGCATCCTGCTCCTGCGGTACTACAACAACCTGACGCAGTCGCAGATCAGCGCCGAACTCGGCGTCTCGCAGATGCACGTCTCCCGGCTGCTCGCGAGGAGCTTCGCCCGTCTGAGATCCGCAAACAGGATCGAGGCCTAACCGGATCGGGTGGAGGGATTTCAGCGTTTCCCTACAGAACCGGCTCATTCCGCTCGGCCGGCGCTCTGTCACTGGAGATACTTGTCGACATGACGCTACAGCGTGTTGCCGACATGTGACATTCTGCTGGAACCGCGTTTGCCGCAGCC
Source organism: Streptomyces sp. NPDC048606 (assembly GCF_040650855.1). Taxonomy (NCBI): domain Bacteria; kingdom Bacillati; phylum Actinomycetota; class Actinomycetes; order Kitasatosporales; family Streptomycetaceae; genus Streptomyces; species Streptomyces sp. NPDC048606. The sequence continues at coordinate 85,361 of NZ_JBEZIB010000027.1, forward strand.
CCGCCTCCGGTATTCAGGTGGAGGCTGCGTTCCTCCGACGGGCGCGCCCATACGCGACCGTCCGCGACCTCAAGGGGGTGGCATGTCCGTAGACCAGGGCAGCTCCAAGGTGCTCACGCTCGTCAAGCGTGAAGAGCCCGCCGTGTCCGACCGCTCGGAAGCCATCGACACCCGCACCCTCTCCCGCTCCCTCTTCCAGCGCCTGGCGACCCTGGACGCGGACAGCCCCGAACGGGCCTACGTACGCGACACCCTGATCGAGCTGAACCTGCCCCTCGTGCGCTACGCGGCGGCCCGCTTCCGCAGCCGCAACGAGCCGATGGAGGACATCGTCCAGGTCGGCACCATCGGCCTGATCAAGGCGATCGACCGCTTCGACTGCGAACGCGGCGTGGAGTTCCCGACGTTCGCGATGCCGACCGTCGTGGGCGAGATCAAACGATTCTTTCGGGACACCTCCTGGTCCGTCCGCGTCCCGCGCCGGCTCCAGGAGCTGCGCCTCGCGCTGACCAAGGCCAGTGACGAGCTGGCCCAGAAGCTGGACCGCTCGCCCACCGTGCCGGAGCTCGCGGCCGTGCTCGGGGTCTCCGAGGAGGAGGTCGTCGACGGTCTCGCCGTCGGCAACGCGTACACCGCCTCCTCCCTGGACTCGCCCTCCCCCGAGGACGAGGGCGGCGAGGGTTCGCTCGCGGACCGGCTCGGCTACGAGGACACCGCGCTCGAAGGGGTCGAGTACCGGGAGTCCCTGAAGCCGCTCCTTGCCAAACTCCCGCCCCGGGAACGGCAGATCATCATGCTGCGGTTCTTCGCCAACATGACCCAGTCGCAGATCGGCGAGGAGGTCGGCATCTCCCAGATGCACGTCTCCCGGCTGCTGACGCGCACCCTGGCCCAGCTCCGCGCCGGCCTGATCGGCGAGTAGACCCCGACCGGCGGTCGGTGAACACCGGCTTCGGGGTTCTCATTTGACGCTACGTCAGGAAAACTGGCGCGATGCGAAGGGGACCCCGTACGGCGCTCACCCTCACCGTCGCCGCGTGCTGCACGGCCGCCGCCGCCCTGACCGGCTGCGGCGGCCCGGGACGGGACGGCTACACCGCCGTGGGAGCGGCGGCCCCCGGGCCCGAGCGGGGCGCGGGGGAGAACGTCGCGCCCCGGGGCGGCCTGGAGTTCCAGTCGCTGCCCGCTCCGACACCTCCCGCCGCCTCCGACTCCGCCACCGCCCTTACGTCGCCCGGCTCCTCGGGGTTCCCGGCACCCGGGGGCTCCGCCGGGGGCGGAGCGAGCGCCGCCGACCCCGGTGGCTCCGTACCGGCGCCCGGCACCCCCCGGGACCCGGCGGGACCACCCCCGCAGACCGGCACCGGGGGCGCGGGCGGCACGGGCGGCTCCGGCGGCTCGGGCACTTCCGGCGGCTCGGGGGACTCGGGGGGCACGGGCTCCTCCAGCGGCTCCGGCGGCTCCGGGAACCCGCCCGGCACCCCGCCCACCTCCCCGCCCGGCACCGGACCGGGGACGAGGCCGCCCACCACCACGCCACCACCGCCCGCGAGCCCGGCCCGGGTGACCGTCGGCGCCCCGATCCGCGCGGCGGCGTCCGAGCGCCGGTGCGAGCGCGTCACCGTGACCTTCACCAACACCGGCGGCACCGCGGTCCGTTCGGGCACCGTGTCCTTCGCCACGCACATCATCGGCGCGCTCGGCGTCGACTGGGCCACCGTCACCACCACGCAGCCCCTGCCCGCCCCCCTCGCCGGAGGCGCCTCGAAGACGCAGACCTACACGGTGTGCGTGGAGGCCTGGCGGGTCCCCCTGGGCATGCGCGTCGAGACCCGCGCGGTCACGGCCGGCTGGAGCTGACGGACCCCGCCGCAACCCTGCGGCGCCCCTGCCGCGACCCCGTGGCGAGCCCTCCGGGGCCCGCTGCGGGGTTTTCCGATTCCTTTACCGCCCCACCCCCCGAATTCATTTGCCTGTAGCAACCATCCGCTTCTATCGTTGCCCTAAGCAACGAGATGGGGGGTGGTCCCGTGACCACGCAGGCGCCGACGGCACGGGGCACCCGCTACGAGGAGCTGGCCCGCCGGCTCACCGGGATCGGCGCGGTCAAGAGGGACCTCGCCCGCACCCTGCCCGCCGACTGCCCGCCCGGAGCCGCCGCCGTGCTGACCGTGCTCGACCGGCACGGCCCGATGCGGCTCAGCAGGCTGTCCGAGCTGATGGCCGTCGACATCTCGGTCTCCAGCAGACACGTCGCCCACGTGGCGGAACGCGGCTGGATCGACCGGGAGACCGACCCCGGCGACGGACGCTGCCGGATCCTGCGCCTGACCCCGGCGGGCCGTGACCTGCTCGCCGAGCTCGGCGCCCGGTACACGGTCGCGCTGGAGAAGGCGCTCGCCGACTGGTCGGCCGAGGACATCGACACGCTCAACACCCTGCTGGCCCGACTCCGATCGAGCTTCTAGACCAAAGGAACCACATGGCTACGACCACACCCTCCGGTGTGCGGGAAGGCGGCCGGTCGAAGGCCTCGTCCGACGGCGCACCCATGACCCACCCCCAGATCATGAAGGCGCTGTCCGGGCTCATGCTCGGCATGTTCGTGGCGATCCTGTCCTCCACGATCGTCTCCAACGCCCTGCCGCAGATCATCAGCGACCTCGGCGGCACCCAGTCCTCCTACACCTGGGTCGTCACCGCCGCCCTGCTGTCGATGACGGCCGCCACCCCCCTGTGGGGCAAGCTGTCCGACCTCTTCAGCAAGAAGCTGCTCGTCCAGATATCCCTGGTGATCTACGTCCTCGGCTCCGTCGTGGCCGGCCTCTCCCAGAACACCGGCATGCTGATCGCCTGCCGCGTGGTCCAGGGCATCGGCGTCGGCGGCCTCTCCGCCCTCGCCCAGATCGTGATGGCCGCGATGATCTCCCCGCGCGAGCGCGGCCGCTACAGCGGCTACCTCGGCGCGGTCTTCGCCGTCGCCACCGTCGGCGGCCCGCTGCTCGGCGGCGTGATCACCGACACCGACTGGCTCGGCTGGCGCTGGTGCTTCTACGTCGGCGTACCGTTCGCGATCATCGCGCTGATCGTCCTCCAGCGGACCCTGCACCTGCCGGTCGTCCGCCGCGACGTCAAGGTCGACTGGCTCGGCGCCTTCCTCATCAGCGGCGCGGTGTCCCTGCTGCTGATCTGGGTGACCCAGGCCGGGGACTCGTACGCCTGGATGTCCTGGACCACCCTGGCGATGACCGGCGGCGCGCTCGTGCTCGGCCTGCTCTTCCTGCTCGTCGAGTCCCGCGCGAGCGACCCGATCATCCCCCTGCGCCTGTTCCGCAACAAGACCATCAGCCTGGCCTCCGCGGCCTCGCTCTTCGTCGGCATCGCGATGTTCTCCGGCACGGTCTTCTTCAGCCAGTACTTCCAGCTGGCCCGGAACGAGTCCCCCACCATGTCGGGCGTCCTGACCATCCCCATGATCGGCGGCCTCTTCGTCTCCTCGACGGTCTCCGGCCAGATCATCACCAAGACCGGCAGGTGGAAGGCGTGGCTGGTCTCCGGCGGCGTCCTGCTGACCGCCGGACTCGGCCTCCTGGGCACCCTGCGCTACGACACGGCGTACTGGCAGATCGCCTGTTTCATGGCGCTGACCGGCCTCGGCCTCGGCATGATGATGCAGAACCTGGTCCTCGCCACCCAGAACCAGGTCGCCCCGGAGGACCTCGGCGCGGCCAGCTCCGTCGTCACCTTCTTCCGTTCCCTGGGCGGTGCCATGGGCGTCTCCGCGCTCGGCGCCGTCATGGCCACCCGGGTCACCCACTACGTCCAGGACGGCCTCACCGCACTCGGCCCGAAGGCCGCCGCGATGGGCCACGGCGGCACCGGCGGGGGCGGGATCCCCGACCTCGACAAGCTGCCCGCGCCGATCCGCACCGTCATCGAGTCCGCGTACGGGCACGGCGTCGGCGACGTCTTCCTCTACGCCGCCCCCTTCGCGCTGCTGTCGCTGGTGCTGTGCCTCTTCATCAAGGAGGTCGCGCTGAAGTCGAAGCCGTCCGCCACGACCCCGGCCGCCGAGGGCACCACCCAGATCCCCGTCCCGGCCCAGAGCGGTGAGGCACGGGCCACCGCTTCCGCGCAGGCCGCTCCGGCCCCGATCGGGTCCGCCGGGTCCGCCGGGTCCGCGAGCGTCGACCGGCCGTAGGCCCCGCGCCCCGGGACGACCCACCGGTGCCCCGTCACCCCCGCCCGGGGGCGACGGGGCACCGGCCGTTCGGGGGAGGGGGGGTCCCGGCGGGCGCGGGCCCATGGTCCCGACACCGGTGACCTCGGGCCCGGAGACCCGCGCGGCCCGGGCGCCCATGCTGGAACCCGTGCCCGGCGTACGACCGACCCGGGCGCGCGCACCGGCCCCCGGCGAGGAACAGCATGTCCATCCGAACCACCCTCACGACCCTCGCCCGCCGGCTGCGCCGCCCCGAACACCCGGACGCGGCGGTGCTCCCGGACGCCGCCCACCTGCTGGTCCGCGCCCCGCAGCACGGGGCGCGCTGGCCGCACCGCAGCCCGCAACAGGTCGCCTGGCAACTCGCGGGAGTCCTCGGACACCCCCTCGACGTCCGTCTCGTCACCATCGAGTTCGGTCTGGCCCGCACCGCGGCCGTCCTGGCCGAGGGCCTGGAGCCGGGGGAGCTGCGCACCGCGATCACCGTGCCCGAGGTTCCCGCCGGCACCTACCGCGTCCTGGTCACCTCGGCCGGCGCGCCCGACGCGTACAGCGCGGAGATCACCGTCACGGGGGACTGAGGGGACGAGGAGCCGGGTCCACCCGACGGCCCGCGTCCGTCAGCCGCGGGCGTGGCGGGCGGCCTGCGCCTCGATGCCCGCGATCAGGACGTCGACGGCGAGGTCGAACTCCGCCTCGGGGGCGCGCCGTACGTCCGCCCCACACCCCTTGAGGAACCGCGACACGGCAAGGTGGGCACCCGTCCGGCCGGGGTCCACCAGGTCGGCGGCGTCCAACAGCCGGTGCAGGGCGGCGTCGAAGGCCCGCGCGTGCGGCCCGATGTTCGGGTAGGCCATGCTCAGCGGGGCCACCCACGGGTGCTCCACCAGCAGGCGACGGTAGTCACGGGCCAACGCCCGCAGCCCGACGGGCCAGGGCTCCCCCGGAGGCGGACCGGCCGGCGGCGACTGCCCTCCCAGCGCGCTGTCCAGGGCGAGTTCGAGCAGATCGTGCTTGGTGTCGACGTACCAGTACAGGGACATCGCCGTGACCCCCAGCTCGGCCGCCAGCCTGCGCATCGAGAAGCGGGCCAGCCCCTGCGCGTCGAGCAACCGGACGGTGGCGGCCGTGATCCGGTCCCGGTCCAGGGCCGAAGGCGCCTCGCCGCGCCGCCGGGCCGGGGTGACGCGTCCGGCGGCCAGCCACACACTCGCCCTGGCCTCGCCCGGATCGGCCTCGGTCACCATGGAGGCACCTCCTCACCACAAGGGGATCAGCCCGGAATGCCCGGTCCGCCCTCTTGATGCTAGGGGGTGATGCCTGGATCCTGACCTGACCGGGGCCGGATCCAGGCGGGTTGACGGCGGGTCGCGGCGGGTCGGCGGCGGGGCGCCGGCGGCCGCGACCCCCGCCCGCGTCAGGACGTACCGGACACCGGGGACGTGAGGTCGTAGAAGGTGGCCCCGCCGACGGTGGTCGCCCGGAAGTTCGCCCGGACCCAACCGTCGATGGCGTTGCCCGCTGCCCCACCGGGACCACCGGCGCGCGCGCCGCCCGGTGCCGCGGCGCCGGCACCCTCGCCGCCCGGCTCGCCCTGGAGCGTGCCGGAGCCGATGAACCAGTGGATCCGGCCCTCCTTCACGTACGCCTGGAACCGCTCCAGGGTCGGGGAGGGGTCACTGCCGTTGAACCCGCCGATCGCCATCACCGGCTCCCCGGAGGCCAGCTGGTAGCTCGCCGCGTTCTGGGAGCCGACGGTCGCGGCGGCCCAGGTGTGGCGGGAGGCGCCGTCGCGCAGCGCGGCCTTCGCCTCGTCACCGACCCTGGTCCCGCCCAGCAGCCCACCGGGACCGCCCCCCTGGCCGCCGGGACGGGCCTGACCCCCCTGGCCGCCGGGGCGGGCCTGGCCGGCGCGGTCCGTGGCACCGCCGTCGGGTGCTCCCGTGCCGTCCGCGGCGGTACCCGGACCGCCGGGACCCCGGCCCGGGGCCCCGCCCGGGAAGCCTCCGGCCGCTCCGCCCGGGAAGCCGCCCCGCATGCCGCCCCGCGGGAGGGCTTCGCCGCCCGCGCCGAACCGCGCCGGCGCGCCCCCGGGGCCTCCCGCACCGCCCGGCCCGCCCCGGGCACCGGCCACCGCCGGACCGGCGGTCACGATGGAACCCGTGTGCCCCGTGCTCACCGTCGTCAGGCAGTACGCCAACGGCCCGGCCAGCGCCGCGCCCAGCCCGACCGCCACCACCACGGGCACCGCCCGACGGCCCAGCCGCGCGGCGAAGGGCAGCGCGAGCGCCGCGCCCACGCCCGCCACCAGGACCGTCCAACGCAGCCACGGCAGGTACCCGGTCGAGCGGCCGAGCAGGACGAAGGCCCAGCAGGCGGTCAGCGCGAGGGTCCCGGACAGGGTCAGCGCGGCGGGCCACGCCCCCCGCTCCTCCCACAGGACGGCCGCCCCCATGCCCACCAGCGCGGCCACGAAGGGCGCCAACGCGACCGTGTAGTACTCGTGGAAGATGCCCTGCATCCAGCTGAACACCACGGCCGTGATCAGCAGGCCGCCGCCCCAGGCCAGGAAGGCGGCGCGGGCCATGCCCTCCAGGGAGTCGGTGGTCCGGCGGGCCCGCCAGGTGATGACCAGGCCGGCCACGAGCAGCACCAGGGCCGCGGGCAGCAGCCAGGAGATCTGACCGCCGATGTTGGCCGAGAACAGCCGGTCCACGCCGGTCTCGCCCCAGCCCCCGCCGCCCGGACCACCGGAGCGGCCTCCGCCGCCGACGCTGCCCGTCTCGTTGCCGTTGATGCGGCCGAGGCCGTTGTAGCCGAGGGTCAGTTCCAGGAACGAGTTGTTCTGCGAGCCGCCGATGTACGGGCGGGACCCGGCGGGCCACAGCTCCACGATCGCCGTCCACCAGCCGCCGGCCGCCACCATCGCGAGACCGGCGAGCGACAGCTGCCGCAGGCGTCGCAGCGGGCGGGTCGGCGCGCAGAACGCGTAGAGGAGGACGAGGGGCGGCAGGATGACGAACGCCTGGAGGGTCTTGGTCAGGAAGCCGAACCCGACCGCGACCCCCGCCCACACCAGCCACCGGGTGCGCGCCCCGTCCAGGGCGCGCAGGACGCAGTGGACGGTGACGGTCAGCAGCAGCGTGAGCAGCGCGTCGGGGTTGTTGAAGCGGAACATCAGCGCGGCGACGGGCGTCAGTGCGAAGGCCGCGCCCGCGATCAGGCCGGCCGCCGGTCCGAACCAGCGGCGCACGGAGGCGTACAGCACGGCGGTCGTGGCGACGCCCATCAGGGCCTGCGGGGCGAGGATCTGCCAGGAGCCGAGCCCGAAGAGCCGTACGGACAGGGCCATCGGCCACAGGGCGGCCGGGGGCTTGTCGACGGTGATGGAGTTCCCCGCGTCGGAGGAGCCGAAGAAGAAGGCCTTCCAGCTTTCGGAACCGGCCTGGACGGCCGCGGAGTAGAAGGAGTTGGCGTAGCCGGAGGCCGCGAGGTTCCACAGCAGCAGGAGGGCCGTGGCGAGCAGCAGGGCGGCGAGGGCGGGCCGTTCCCACCGGGGGCGGGCGGCGGCGTACCGGGTGGTGGCGGAACCGGCCGTCGCCCCGGAGGGGGGCGCGGGCTCGGTGGGCGGGAAGAGCGGCGGCGCGGCCGTGGTCACGGGCCCTCCTTCGTGATGGTCGGGGTGTGGACGGCGGTGTCGGATCGGGAGGTCGAACGCGGCTCGGGACCGGGCTCGGGCCGGGGTGCGGGCCAGGGTGCGGGCCGGGGCTCGGGGAAGATCCAGGCCCGGAAGAGCAGGAAGCGGATCACGGTGGCGGCGAGGTTCGCGGTGATCAGCACGGCCAGCTCCGTGCCGTGCCCCGGTCGGGAGCCGGCCGCCGCGAGGGCGGCGAGCGAGCCGCTGGTCAGGGCGAGGCCGATGCCGAACACCACGAGCCCCTGGGCCTGGTGGCGGACCGCCCGGGCCCGGCCGCGCACGCCGAAGGTCAGCCGCCGGTTGGCGGCGGTGTTGGCGACGGCGCACAGCAGCAGCGCCGCCGCGTTGGCGCCCTGCGGCCCGGCCAGGGCGCGCAGCGCCGAGTAGAGCACCAGGTAGAGCAGGGTGCTGAGCACGCCGACCGCGCAGAAGCCGAGGAGTTGGCGGGCCAGCCCGCGCGGCACCCCGGGCAGCGCCGTCCGGTCGCGCGGGTCGTCGCCGAAGGGGCGGGCGAGCCGGTCGAGCGGAAGCGCGCCGACGGCCAGCGCCCGGCCGACCCGCCAGACGCCCTTGAGGTCCTCGGTGGCGGTCCGGACGAGGTGGACGGTGGAGTCGGGGTCGTCGACCCAGTCCACGGGGACCTCGTGGATGCGCAGTCCGGCCCGTTCGGCCAGCACCAGCAGCTCGGTGTCGAAGAACCAGCCGGAGTCCTCAACGAGCGGCAGCAGCCGTTCGGCGACCTCGCGCCGGATGGCCTTGAACCCGCACTGGGCGTCGCTGAACCGGGCGGCGAGCGAGGAGCGCAGCAGCAGGTTGTAGGCGCGGGAGATGAACTCCCGCTTCGCCCCGCGCACCACGCGCGAGGAACGGGCGAGGCGGGTGCCGATGGCGAGGTCGGAGTGGCCGGAGATCAGCGGCGCGACGAGCGGCAGCAGCGCGTTGAGGTCGGTCGACAGGTCCACGTCCATGTACGCGAGGACGGGTGCCTCGGAGGCGGACCACACGGTGCGCAGCGCCCGGCCGCGCCCCTTCTCCTCCAGCCGCGTGCTGCGCACCCCCTCGATCTCGGCGGCGAGGGCGGCCGCGACCCGCGGGGTGCGGTCGGTGCTCGCGTTGTCGGCGATGGTGATGCGGAAGGGGTACGGGAAGGACCGCGTGAGGTGCGCGTGCAGCCGGCGCACGCACGGGCCGAGGTCCTTCTCCTCGTTGAAGACCGGGATCACCACGTCGAGTACGGGCACCCCCGGCAGCGGCGCGAGCGGCGTCCGTGCGGGCAGGGCCCCGGGAGAGGTGTCGGTTGGCATGCTCCGACCCTCGCGGGGCGCGCTGTCACCGGTGTGTGCTCAGGCTGTGACCCGTCTGTGAGTGCGCGGCGCCGGCCGCGAGGGGGAGTTCGACCTCGAAGGCGGTCCGTCCCGGCTCGCTGCGCACGCCGACCCTGCCACCGTGCGCGGCCACCACGGCCTGGACGATGGCGAGGCCGAGGCCGGTGGATCCGGCGGCGCGGGAGCGGGAGGCGTCTCCTCGGGCGAAGCGTTCGAAGACGTGGGGCAGCAGGGCGGGCGGGATCCCGGGGCCGTCGTCCTCGATCCGGAGCCGGACGGCGGATGTTTCACGTGAAACACGGGCCGTGACGGTGGTGCCGGGCGGGGTGTGGGTCCGGGCGTTGGCGAGGAGGTTCACCAGCACCTGTTGGATCCGGGCCGCGTCGGCCCGTACGGGCGCGGGCTCGTCGGGGAGGTCGAGCCTCCAGTGGTGGTCCGGGCCGGCGGCGCGGGCGTCGCTGACGGCGTCCACGACGAGCGGGGCGAGGTCGATCCCGTCGTCGCCCTCGTCCCCGGTGTCGAGCGGGCGGCCGGCGTCGAGACGGGCCAACAGCAGCAGGTCCTCGACCAGCCCGGTCATCCGGGTGGCCTCGGACTCGATGCGGGCCAGTGCGTGGCGGGTGTCGGGTCCGGTCTCCTCCCGGCCCCGGCGGGTCAGTTCGGCGTAGCCGCGGATGGAGGCCAGGGGGGTGCGCAGTTCGTGGCTCGCGTCGGCGACGAACTGGCGGACCCGCATCTCGCTGTGCTGGCGGGCGGTGAGCGCGGAGGAGACGTGGCCCAGCATCCGGTTGAGGGCGGCGCCGACCTGGCCGACCTCGGTACGGGGGTCGGCCTCGGCGTCGGGCACCCGCTCGTGCAGGGCGGGTTCACCGCTGTGCAGGGGGAGTTCGGAGACCCGGGTGGCGGTGGCGGCGACCCTGCGCAGGGGTCGCAGGGCGGCTCCGACCAGGGCCTGGCCGGCGAGGGAGGCGGCGATGAGTCCGGCCGCGGTGACGGAGACCTCGGCGGCCACCAGGATCCGTACGGTGGAGTCGACCTCGCGCAGCGGGAGGCCGAGGACGAGCCGTCCGTCGGGGGCGGTACGGACCCGGTAGGCGCCCAGTTCGGGTACGTCGAGGTCGACCGTGCCCGAGCCGGCCCGGGCGGCCGCGCGGGCGGCCTCGGTGAAGGCCCGCGTCTGGGCCTCGGTGAGGGGCTGCACGTGATCGACGGACTCCTGGCCGGCGGGGGTGCTGCGCGCGGTGGCGAGCACCTTGCCGAAGGGGTCGAGACGGACGCCGGCGGTGCCGGAGGGGTTTCCGGGGGCCAGGACGAAGCCGATGCTGTTCTCCCGCGCGGCCTTCCCGCCCCCGGGGCCCCGGGTGGCCATCTCCAGGGAGACCCGCAGCTGCTCGTCGAGCCGGTCGACGAGGTACGAGCGCAGGGTGAGGGTGGTGACGGTGCCGATCGCCGCCCCCACGACGGCGATCAGGGCCACCGCCGAGACGACGAGCCGGGTCCGCAGGGACCAGGGGCGCCGGCGCGGGCCGCGACCCGCCCGCCGGCCGCCCCCGAAGCGGCGCGGACGCGGGCCCCCGCCCGCCGGACCGGTCGCGGTGGACCCGGTCGACGCGGAGCCGGTCGCGGTGGAGCCGGTCGACGCGGACCCGGTTCCGGTGGAGCCGGTCGCCACTACTCGGCCGGCTTGATCAGGTATCCGGCGCCGCGCCGGGTGTGGATCATCGGGGGCAGTCCGGTGCCCGCTTCCAGCTTCCGACGCAGGTAGGAGATGTAGAGCTCGACCACGTTGGCCTGGCCGCCGAAGTCGTAGGACCACACCCGGTCCAGGATCTGCGCCTTGCTCAGCACCCGACGCGGGTTGCGCATCAGGTAGCGCAGCAGCTCGAACTCGGTGGCGGTCAGCCGGACCTCCCGACCGCCCCGGACCACCTCGTGGCTGTCCTCGTCCAGGAGCAGGTCGCCGACGGCGAGCACCGAGCCGCCGCGCGCGGCCTGCGCGGCGCCCGAACGACGGACCAGCCCGCGCAGCCGTGCCACGACCTCCTCCAGGCTGAAGGGCTTGGTGACGTAGTCGTCCCCGCCGGCCGTCAGGCCCGCGATGCGGTCCTCGACCGAGTCCTTCGCGGTCAGGAACAGCACCGGGACCTGCGGGATCTCCCGGCGCAGCCGACCGAGCACGGTCAGCCCGTCCATGTCGGGAAGCATGATGTCGAGGACCACCACGTCCGGGCGGAACTCCCGGGCCGCCCGTACGGCGCCCGCGCCGTCACCGGCGCTGCGGACCTCGCAGCCCTCGTAGCGCAGGGCCATGGACAGCAGCTCGGAGAGCGAGGCCTCGTCGTCGACGACGAGGACCCGGCAGGGTCCCCCGTCGGGGCGCACGAGGGCCGTCGGGGTGCCGGTGGACGGGGACGCGTGGGAGGTGGTCGTCGCTGTCATGGCCCCAGGCTGGCCGGCGCCCCTGAGAGCGTTCTTGCCGGTTCCTGTGAATCTCCTGAGAAACGCGGTCCACCGGGCGGCGGGCCCCTCAGCGGAGCGAGAAGAGGCGGGCGCCGTTGTCGTGGCAGACCGCGCGCAGCCAGGCGTCGCCCAGGCCCAGCCGTTCCAGGGCCGCCAACTGGTGCTCGTAGGGGTAGGGGATGTTCGGGAAGTCCGTGCCCAGCAGGATCCTGTCCCCGAGGTCGGCGAGCCGGCCGAGCCGGTCGGCGGGGAAGGCGGCGAGCCGCTCGGAGAAGTCGGTGAAGGCCATGGTCGTGTCGAGCCGCACCTCGCGGTGGCGCGCGGCGAGGTCGAGGAACTCGGCGTACTCGGGCATCCCCATGTGCGCGACGATCAGGGGCAACCGGGGGTGGCGGGCCAACAGCCGGCCGATGGGCCCGGGCCCGGTGTGCCTGCCGGGGGCCGGTCCCGAACCGCAGTGGACGACGACGGGGATCCCCGCCTCGGCCAACAGCCCCCACACCGGCTCCAGGCGTTCGTCGTTCGGGTCGTACCCGCCGACCTGGAGGTGCGCCTTGAAGACCCTGGCCCCGCGTTCCACGGCCTGCCGTACGTACGTCTCGACGCCCTCCTCCGGGAAGAACGTGGCGGTGTGCAGGCAGTCGGGGGTACGGGCGGCGAACTCCGCGGCCCAGGAGTTCAGCCAGGCCGCCATCGCCGGCTTGTGCGGGTAGAGCATCGCGGTGAAGGCCCGGACGCCGAACTCCCGCAACAGGGCGACCCGTCGCTCCTCCTCGTGCCGGTACACGATCGGCCACGCGACGCCCGTCAGGGGACCGACCGAGTCGAAGTAGCCCCAGACCTTGTCCAGGACCCGTTCGGGCATGAAGTGCGTGTGCACGTCGACCAGGGCCGGTACGGCGAGCCGCTCCCGGAAGGCCCGGACCGCCTCGGCCGTCGCCGCCGCCGTCGCCGCCCCGGCCCGGGCCTGCCCGGCCGTATCAGCCGTATCAGGCGTTGCGGACATGCCCGTGGCTCCGCTCCACGGTCCCGACGTGCAGCGTGTAGCTCTCGTACCAGTGGGCGCGACCGTGCTTCATGGCCGCCTGGTGCTCCGTGTCCTTGCGCCAGGCGGCCAGCGACTCGTGGTCGCGGAAGTAGGCGACGGTGATGCCGAGACCGCCGGGGGTGCGGGCGGACTCGTAGCCGAGCAGTCCCGGGTTCTTCGAGACGATCTCGACCATCCGGGCCTCGGTATCAGGAAAACCCGTCTCGTCGGGGGTGCGCACGTTGCTGAACACGGCCATGACGTAAGGGGGTTCGAAGGCGGGAACAGGATCGATCTTCATGCCCTCCACCCTCCGTGGCGACCCCCGGGCATGTCCACAGCAATCCGGCCCGGGAGGCCAAAGGGATCCAAGTTTTGACCTTCGCCCCCACGGGGCGCGGGCCACGATCAGAAGAGGCCGTCCTGTTCGACCGGGGGCGCCGGCGGGGCGATGTCCACCAGCGGCGCGTCGGTGACCGCGCCCTCGGGGGCCGGCGCCAGATCCCACCCCGTCAGCAGTCGGGTGTCGACGACGAGCCCGTCCGCGAAGTGCAGGTCCGGCCCGGCGGCGGCCACGAGGCGCCCCACGACGGCGGCGCCGGACAGCAGCTGCGACGGCGACCGCGCGGGGGTCGGCAGCGCGGCCAGGTGGAACGGCCCGGCGTGGTCGACAACCTCGCACTCCAGCCGCTCCAGGGATTCCGGCCACCCCTCCAGAGCCGCCGCGCGGGCGTGCAGCCGCGCCACCTCCAGGGCCCGCTCGGGCTCGGGGGGCAGTGCGGCGCGCGCGGCGCGCTTGCGGGAGTAGGCGATCCGGTCCGGGACCCCGAGGGCGGCCCGCAGCAGCTCCTCGGTACGGCGCATGGCCATCAGCGGGCCCCGCCCCAGCCAGGCCCAGGTCACCGCGCCCTGCTCCAGGAGCCGGGTGGATCCCCGCTCCTCGGCGGTGATCCCGACCTTGACCATGTCCGGCCCGAACCACGCCAGGTACACGCGGTAGGTGCGCGGATCGGCGACGTTCGTGTCGGCGGCCACCGAGAAGGACCGGTCCAGGCGGGCGCATTCGGGGCACTGGGCGTTCCCGGCCCGCCCGGGCACGACCGCCTCGCGCGGGCACGGCGTACGCCGGCCGGCCCGCCACACGCCCGGGCAACGCCGCTCGCCGCGCGCGACGAAGGCCAGCACCCGCCCGGGCACGAGCGGGCTGTCGCGCTCCGCGCCCCCGGGCCCGTACCAGCCGATGGCGGGGCGCCCACCCGTCCACCGCATTCCGGCGCACTGCCAGGTCACAGTGGCAGCGGCCGTTCGAAGAAGGTGTCCAGGACCACCGTGGCCTGCGTCCCGCTGACCCCGTCGATCGCGTAGAGGCGGCGCAGGACGTCCTGGAGCTGCCCGGTGGAGGCCGCGCGCACCTTGACCAGCACCGAGGCGCTGCCGGCGATGACGTGCGCCTCCTGGATCTCGGGGATCGCGGCGAAGGCGGCGCCCGAGTCGCCCATCCAGGCGTCGGAGTCGACCATGACGTAGGCCAACACCCCGCTGCCGACGGCGGCCGGGTCCACGTCGATGGTCGTCCGCCGGATGACCCCGCGCTCCCTCAGCTTGCGGACGCGCTCGTGGGTCGCCCCGGCGGAAAGCCCGACGGCGGTGCCCAGAGCGGCGTACGACTGGCCCGCGTCCTGCTGGAGGCGCAGGACCAGCGCCCGATCGATGTCGTCCACGCGATCTTCCTCCCGGATACCCCTCGACTCTTGCGGAGACGGTACCGGATCCTGCAATCTCAGCATCACACCGAACAAAATTCGGCCAATCACCTCCGGGGGCAGATTATGTCTGGCATTGCCGACCTTAACTTGTACGAGATTCTGGACGAACGCTTCCGTACGGGGCGCTGCGCCAACGGCGACGCCCGCCTGGAGCGGCTCCACGACGACTGCCGCTGGGCCGAGGGGCCCCTGTACCTGCCGGCCTGGCGCCAGCTGGTGTGGAGCGACATCCCCAACGACCGGATGCTGCGCTGGGACGAGGCGACCGGAGCGGTCTCCGTCTTCCGCGAGCGGGCCGGACACCCCAACGGCAACACCCTCGACCGTGAAGGCCGCCTGATCACCTGTGAGCAGGGCAACCGGCGCGTCACCCGCACCGAACCCGACGGCACCCTCACCGTCATCGCCGACCGCTGGAACGGCAAGCGGCTCAACAGCCCGAACGACGCCGTGGTGCGCTCCGACGGCTCGGTGTGGTTCTCGGACCCGGACTTCGGCATCACCAGCGACTACGAGGGCTACCGCGCGCCGAGCGAGATCGGGGCCTGCAACCTCTACCGGGCCGACCCGACCACCGGCGAGGTCCGTCTCGTCGCGGACGGCTTCCTCGGCCCGAACGGCCTGGTCTTCTCCCCCGACGAGAGCGAGCTGTACGCGGCCGACACCCGCGCGGGCCACATCCGAGCCTTCAAGGTCGGCGAGGACGGCACCCTGAGCGGCGACCGGGTCTTCGCCGACTGCCCCGGCGTGGACAACATCCGCTTCGACGACCAGGGCCGGCTGTGGGCGGCCGCGATGGCATCGGGCGTCCGGTGCCACGCGGCGGACGGGGACCTCATCGGCCGCCTGCGCGTCCCCGAGCCGGTCTCCAACATCGCCTTCGGCGGACCGAAGAACAACCGCCTGTTCATCACCGCCACCACCTCGCTGTACTCACTGGTGCTGTCGGTCACCGGGCTGCCCCGCGTCCACCCCGATGCCCGACCCCAGGGCGGGCCGGGCGTCGGGCGACGGGCGTGAGGCCTCAGCGCGCGACGAACTGGGTGAGGATCGCCTGCACCTCGTAGATGTCGACCCCCTTGGTGAAGGTCTTCTCGATCGGCGTGGCGCTGCCCGATATCCAGATCTTCAGCTCGGCGTCGAGATCGAAGTGACCGGCGGTCTCCACGGCGAAGTGCGTGATGCTCCGGTACGGGATGGAGTGGTACTCCACCTTCTTCCCGGTGATGCCCTGCTTGTCGACCAGCACCAGGCGCCGGTCGGTGAACAGGATCGTGTCCCGGATCAGCAGGTAGGCGGCGTGGACCTGCTCCCCGTTGCCCAGCAGGCGCGCGAAGTCGCGCTGCGCCGAAACCGGATCGACCGTGTGCGCGTTTCCGAACAGTCCCATGGGGTCCCCCTCAGTCTTCGTCTTCGACCGTTCGCGAACGTCTGCGAACGTCTTCGAAAACCTTATGCAAGGGGCGGCCTGGTCCACGTCCCCCGCGGGAGCCATCTCGACCCTCGGCACTTCAGGGGGATCTCCGGGGGAACCTCGTCCTTGAGGACTGTTTCCGCCGGCGCGCACACCCGCCCCCCGCACACCAACGCATGTGCCCACATACGACCAGAGGTCCTCAGGATTTCTCCTGAGGACCTCTGGCCTGCTGTGCACTCGGCAGGATTCGAACCTGCAACCTTCTGATCCGTAGTCAGATGCTCTATCCGTTAAGCTACGAGTGCTTGGGCTTCCCGGGTTTTTTTCGCCCCGTTGGCCTTGCGAGAACAACAATACATGGACCTCGCCGGGACGCGAAATCCATTAGCCAAAGGGCCTCTGACCTGCGGAAACGCCTCAGATGAAGATCGTCGGGCCGGATCCGCGCGACGCCCGCCGGGCCATCCGGTTCCCCTCGGGGGCCGTCCGAAACACCCCCGCGGCGCCTCCAAGCCCTGAACGGACCCTCGGGACCCACACCACGCTCCCGCCGGCCCCGCGCCATGCCGGGCCGCGCCGGGCACTCCGACGGCGGACACCCGCAGAACTCCCCCGACACGCCCCCGAACACATCGAAGCCCCGGTCCGTGAGGACCGGGGCTTCGATGAAGCGCGGAGGCGGAGGGATTTGAACCCTCGATGGGTGGTAAGACCCAAACCGCATTAGCAGTGCGGCGCCATAGACCGGACTAGGCGACGCCTCCAGCACACCCCACGCGTACGAGGGTGCGTGCAGATGATGACACAGCCGCGGGGCCGGTCACCAATCCGCTGCCAACGGTACAAGGAGCCGGGCCCGCAGGGCAAAGGCTTAAGACCACTCGTACACCTGCGGCACAGGTGTCCGCCCCCGCCGCGCGGCGGGACGGACGCAACGTCGGAGCGAGCCCGTCGTTGGTGAGGCGTACGACGTACGGACGACCTGGAGTGACCCCATGCTGCGTCTCGCCGCCCTCGCCGTCACCTCGGCCCTGGCCGCCGCCGCCGTCGGCCCGCTGCCGCCGCTGCCCCTCGCGCGGCTGCTGGCGACGCCGGACCGGCTCACCGTCAACATCTCGCACACCGGCAACCCCGCCCTCGACGGCGAGTACCGGCTGGAATGCCGGCCCGTGGGCGGCGACCACCCCGAGGCGGAGAAGGCCTGTGCCCTCCTCGACCGCTTCCACAAGGACGGCGAGGCCCCCTTCGCACCCGAACCCAAGCGGCAGATGTGCACCTTCCAGGACGGCGGTCCCGCCACCGCCCGCGTCACGGGAACATGGCGCGGCGAGAAGGTGAACGCCACGTTCCGCCGCAAGGACGGGTGCGACATCGCCCGGTGGAACGCCCTGGAACCTCTGCTTCCGACTGCGCGTTCCTGACCAGGGAGGATGCGGCGGATGCACGTTTTCCCCCGTCCATCCGCCACCTCGCCGCGGGACGGTGCCCTTAGACTCCTCCCGTGACATGCCGGTAGTCGTGGTCAGGGAGGAAGCTCGTCGTGAGCAGCAGGCCATCCCGAGGCGCTGCTCGCCTCGCAGCAATACTCGACGCGCTCCCGGACGCGCTGTTGCTCGTCAACGCCAACGGCACGGTCGTCAACGCGAATTCGATCGCGCTCGAAGTCATGGAGAGCCCCGGGACCGGTCTCGTCGGCCGGGGCGTCCTGGACCTCTTCCCGGACTTCGACTCCAAACTGATCCCCGGCTCGATGCGTCGTCCCGGCGACGACGTGACCGGTCGGACCGCGCCGCGCCGGATGACCGCGCGCCGTACCGACGGCAGCGAGTTCCCCGTCGAGCTCACCAGCGCCCACCTCGACGGCCGTGACGCCTACCGCGAGCCCCAGCCCGCCTACACCGGCGACGAACTGCTGATGCTCGTCGTCCGCGACCTCTCCGAGACCGTGGACACCGAGGCCGAGCTGGCCCGCTCGCAGCGGCAGACCGAGATGATCCTGCGCGCCGCCGCCGAGGGCGTCGTCGGCACGGACACCGAGGGCCGCGTCGTCCTCGTCAACCCCGCCGCCGCCCAGATCCTCGGGTACCGCGCCACCGACCTCGGCAACCGCGAACTGCACGGGCTGATCCAGCACTCCCGCGCCGACGGCTCGCCGTTCCCCTTCGACGAGTCCCCGCTCGCCGACACCCTGCGCAGCGGACGCAAGCACCGCGTCCGCGGGCAGGTGCTGTGGAACAAGGCCGGTCAGCCGGTCGCCGTCGACCTGACGACCTCCCCCGTGCGCGACGGCGAGGTCCTCGTCGGCGCGGTGATGACCTTCACCGACCGGCGCCCCTACGACGCCCTCGCCGCGCGCCACGCCCAGCTGCTGGCCGTGCTCGGCGAGTCCCTGCGCGGCCCCCTGGAGGAGCTGCGCGGGGAGCTGGCCACCCTGGCCGCGGACGACGGCGGACAGCTGTGGCCCGAGGCCAACCAGCTGCTGCACCATCTGGCCGCCGGCTACTCGCGGATGACCACCCTGGTCGACAACGTCCTCGGCTACCAGCGCCTGGACGCGGGCAGCGAGAAGCTGAAGAAGAAGAACGTCCTGATCAACACGGTCGTCGCGGCCGGCATCGACGGCGCCGTCGAGCTGATCGGCCCCGGGCGCGCCCAGTTCGCGGTCCACGCCCCGACCATCGAGGCCGAGGTGGACGAGCGGCACATCGCGACCGCCCTCGCGCACCTCGTCGCGGACGTCGCCGGGGTGGACGCGACCGGCAAGACGGCCCAGGGCAGCGGGTACGGGGACTCCACGATCGTGGTGGCCGCCGCGCAGCGCGGTGACGTCGTACGGATCGAGGTGCGCGGCCCCTACGAGGGCGGCGACCCGGTCCACGAGCCGATCGTGCGGGGCATCGTCGCCGCGCACGGCGGTGTGTTGCAGACGGTGGAGGTTCCGGGCGCCCCCGGCGGGGCGTACGTGCTGGAGCTGCCGCTGGGTTCCGGGGCCGGGACGGTGACCCTGCCGGAGCCGGCGGAGGAGCCCGCGGCGCAGGCGGCGGCCCAGACGTCCGACGGGGCCGACGGCACCGGTGGCCCGGCGACGGTGTCCGGTGGCCGGCGCGGTCGGCGCGGGGTGGACGCCTTCCTGGAGGACGACGCGGACGAAGCCCGGTCCCCCGAGGCCCGCGAGGGTGGGGGCGCGCTCGCGTTGCCGTCCGGGCGGCGCCGCGCGGACGGCAACGCCGCCGAACCGGGTGCCTCCGGCCCCGAACTCGCCCAGTCCCCCGTGAACCCGGCCGGGCTCGGTACGGGACGCCGGCGCGGCCGTGCGGGCGACGACGGGGACGACCCCGGCCGACCCGGAGCCGTACGGCCCGTTCCCCCGCAGGGGACCGCCATGCCCGCGCTGCCGCCCGTCCCGGCCGTGCCCCCCGTCCCGGTGACGGAGCACCCGGCCGCACGCCGCCGCACCCTGGGCCCCGCCGGGGCCGCCGGGCAGCCCGGTGGTCCCGTGCCGGCGGCCGGCCTCACCCCGCCCGCCGCGCCCCGACCCGTGGCCCCCGAGGGGGGTTTCGCCCTGCCCGCCGGCCCGACCCCGGCCGCCGCACCGCAGGCTCCGCAGGCCCCGCAGGCCCCCGCGATGGCCGGTGCGGCTCCCGCGCCCGCCGACGCCGGGTCCGAGGCCCCGGGCGGACGGCGCGGCCGTCGCGTGCTCGGCGCGCCCGCCGGCGCAGCCGCGGAGCCCGAGCCGCAGGACGCTCCCGCCGAGGACACCGCCCACCCGACCGGGCGGCGGCGCGCGCTGCCGGCGACCCCGGCCTGGCCCGTTCCCGCGGCCCGTACCGCCGCCGAGGACACCGACGGGGCGGGGCAGGTCGCCGTACCCGGAGCGCGGCAGCCCGGGGACGCCCCGGGTGCCGGGCAGCCGATCAGCGTGCGTGCGCTCGGCACCCTGGGCCAGGGCGTCTCCGTGGACCCCGGCCAGACGGCGGGCGGCTCCGGCTCCGGCCGGCGGCGCCGGCTCTCCGAACCGACCCCGCAGGGGCGGGCCTTCGCCATAGGGGCCCCCGAGGCGGGCGCCGCCGAGGGTCCCGAACCGTTGGACGGTCCCGGTGGGGCCGTGGAGGTGGTCAACCGGCCCGTACCGCAGCCCGTGGACGACGAGCTGCCGCCCGAGCCGCTGGACAACCCGCGCCGACTGCTGGTGTGGCCGGCGCCCGACGCGCAGACGCAGCAGGCGCTCAGCGACCGGGGCTACCGCCCGGTGATCGTGCACTCCCGTGAGGAGGTGGACGCGCAGATCGCCGCCTTCCCCGCCGCGCTGTTCGTCGACCCGCTGACCGGTCCGATCACCCGCACCGCCCTGCAGTCGCTGCGTCAGGCCGCGGTGGCCGCCGAGGTGCCCGTGCTGGTGACGGCCGGGCTGGGGCACGCCACGCGCGAGGCGGCGTACGGGGCCGATCCCGCCGTGCTGCTGAAGGCGCTCGCGCCGCGCGACAGCGAGCAGCACCCGTCCCGGGTGTTGTTGATCGAGGAGCACGACGAGATCGCCACCGCGCTGACCGCCGCGCTGGAGCGGCGCGGCCTCCAGGTCGGTCGGGCCGGGGCCGACACCGACGCGGTGGAGCTGGCGTCCCGGATGCGGCCCAACCTGGTCGTCATGGACCTGATGCAGGTGCGGCGTCGACGGGCCGGGATCGTGGACTGGTTGCGGGCCAACGGGCAGCTGACGCGCACCCCCCTGGTCGTGTACACCACGGCCGGCATCGAGCCGGGTGACCTGCCGAGGCTGGCGTCGGGGGAGAGCGTGCTGTTCCTCGCGGAGCGGGCGACCACGACGGACGTGCAGGGTCGGATCGTGGACCTGCTGGCCAAGATCGGCACCAACTAGCCATCCTGGGCCGATGGCCATCACCGATACGACCGAGCACAGTGTCCCCGCCGACAACGGGGAGGTGAGCCTGCTCATCGCGCGGCAGGTGGAGCCGGGTTACGAGGAGGCCTTCGAGACGTGGGCGCGCGGGATCCTGGAGACCGCGGCTGGCTTCCCGGACCACCTCGGCTACGGGCTGTTCCGTCCGGCGGCGGAGGGGGCCCCGTGGTTCCTGGTGCACCGCTTCCGTGACCAGGCCGCCTTCCAGCGGTGGCAGGACTCGCCGGAGCGGGCCCGTTGGTTCGCGCACTGCGAGGGCCACCACCACACCGAGATAGCCCGGCGCGAACTGCACGGCATGGAGACCTGGTTCGCGAAGCCGGGTACGACCCGGCCCGCGCCGCCGCGGTGGAAGATGGCGATCAGCTCGGGGCTGGCCATCTTCCCGATCTCGCTGGCCGGCAACGCGGTGCTCGGGCCGTACCTGGTCGACGTGCACTTCGTGCTGCGGACGGCCGCGTTCGCCGTCGTCTTCAGCACCCTGATGACCTACGTGGCCATGCCCGCGGTCAGCAGGCTGCTGCGGCCATGGCTCACGAAGGGCTGACGCCCGGGGCGGGGCCGGGCGCCCCGGTGGACCGGCTCAGTCCAGGTGCGTGACGTCCAGCTCGCCCTCGGCGTACTGGCGACGGATCACCTTCTTGTCGAACTTGCCGACGCTCGTCTTGGGGACGGCCTCGACGAGCGCCCAGCGCTCGGGCAGCTGCCACTTGGCGATCGTCCCGCCGAGGAACGAGCGCAGTCCGGCGTAGTCCACCGTGGCGCCGTCCGTGAGGACGACGGTGGCCAGGGGGCGCTCGCCCCACTTCTCGTCGGGAACGGCGACGACCGCCGCCTCCGCCACCTCCGGGTGGGCCATCAGGGCGTTCTCCAACTCGACGCTGGAGATCCATTCCCCGCCGGACTTGATGACGTCCTTGGCCCGGTCGGTGAGCGTGAGGAACCCGTCCGGGCTGATCACGCCGACGTCGCCGGTCTTCAGCCAGCCGTCCGCGCTGAACTTGTCCTCGGGGCGTACGGGTTCGCCGGACACCCCGCCGAAGTAGGAGGCGGCGATCCAGTTGCCGCGCACCTCCAGCTCGCCGGCGGACTCTCCGTCCCAGGGCAGCAGGTCCCCGGCGGGGCCGACGAGGCGCCCCTCGACGCCCGCGGGGAATCGGCCCTGGGTGACGCGGTAGGGCCACTCCTCCTCGGGGCTCAGCCCGGCGGGCGGGTGCGCCATGGTGCCGAGCGGGGAGGTCTCCGTCATGCCCCAGGCGTGGCACAGGCGTACGCCGAGCCTGTCGTAGGCCTCCATCAGGGAGGGCGGGCAGGCCGCGCCGCCGATGGTGACCTGCTTCATCGAGCTCAGGTCGCGCGGGTTGGCGGTGACCTCGGCGAGCAGCCCCTGCCAGATGGTGGGGACCGCCGCGGCGTGGGTGGGCTTCTCCCGTTCGATCATCTCGGCGAGCGGCGCCGGCTGGAGGAAGCGGTCCGGCATCAGCATGTTGATGCCGGTCATGAAGGTGGCGTGGGGCAGCCCCCAGGCGTTCACGTGGAACTGCGGGACGACGACGAGGCTGGTGTCCCTGTCGGTCAGGCCCATCGACTCGGTCATGTTGACCTGCATGGAGTGCAGGTAGACGGACCGGTGGGAGTAGACGACGCCCTTGGGGTCCCCGGTGGTGCCCGAGGTGTAACACATGGCCGCGGCCTGGCGTTCGTCCAGTTCGGGCCAGTCGTAGTGGTCGGGGCGACCGTCGAGGAGCTCCTCGTACTCGTGGACGCGCACCGCGAGGCCCTCCAGGACCGAGCGGTCGCCGATGCCGGAGACCACGACGTGCTCGACGGTG
Source organism: Streptomyces sp. NPDC048606 (assembly GCF_040650855.1). NCBI lineage: Bacteria > Bacillati > Actinomycetota > Actinomycetes > Kitasatosporales > Streptomycetaceae > Streptomyces > Streptomyces sp. NPDC048606. The sequence continues at coordinate 108,025 of NZ_JBEZIB010000027.1, forward strand.
GGCAGGTGCGGCAGCAAGGGCGCCAGGAGCGGCAGGAGGGTGCCGTTGACCAGGACGACCTTGTCCACCGCGTGGTTGACGATGAAGACCAGCTGCTCGGGAGGCAGACGCAGGTTCAGAGTGTGCAGCACGGCGCCCATGGAAGGGATCGCGAAGTACGCCTCGACGTGTTCGGCGTTGTTCCACATCAGGGTGGCCACGCGGTCGTCCTGCCGGACCCCCAGCTCGTCCCGCAGGGCGTTGGCGAGGCGGGTGGCGCGGGTACCGATCTCGGCGAAGCTGCGGCGATGCGGCTCGGCCTCCCCGGTCCAGGTCGTGACCTGGGACTTCCCGTGGATCGTCATCCCGTGTCGGAGTATGCGGGTGACGAGGAGCGGTACGTCCTGCATGGTGCTCAGCAAAGCGTCCTCCCGGTGAGCGCTGCGGCGCTGCGGCGGCTTACGGATGCTGCGATTCTGCGCACGTACCGGTCGGCATGTCACTACCCGGGAGTACAAACGGAGGTGTCGATCACCGGGCGCGGCGGCTCCCCTACGGATGTTTCACGTGAAACACGGGCCGGGGGCAGTCGGTCGCGGCCGGTGTTTCACGTGCCGGTGTTTCACGTGAAACACCGGCCCCGCCGGCTCGGCCTCACCGCACGGGGGTGAGTTCGGGGTCCTCGCGGAGCTTGCCCAGGGCCCGGGAGACGGCGCTCTTGACCGTGCCCACCGAGACGCCGAGCAGTTCGGCGGTCTGCGCCTCGCTGAGGTCCTCGTAGTACCGCAGGACGACCATGGCCCGCTGCCGGTCGGGTAGCCGGGTGACCGCGCGCCACATCGCGTCGCGCAGGGCCTGCGCCTCGGCGGGGTCGACGCCCGGGGGCTCCTCGCGTTCCGGGATCTCGTCGCAGACGAACTCGTCGACCTTGCGCTTGCGCCACTGCGAGGTGCGGGTGTTGACCAGGGCCCGCCGGACGTAGCCGTCCAGGGCCCGGTGGTCCTCGATCCGGTCCCAGGCGACGTAGGTCTTGGTGAGGGCCGTCTGGAGCAGGTCCTCGGCGTCGCAGGGGTTGGCGGTGAGCGAACGCGCCGTACGCATCAGGACCGAGCCGCGGGTCCGGACGTACGCCGAGAACGACGGATACGGCGTCGGATTCGAGGCGAGCGTGCACACAGGCGTGGTCATGGCTCCACGCTAGGAGCGCGCGCCGGCCCTGGAATCGGCCGCAGGTGCCGAAGCCGGGTCCGTCTCAGGTTGTAGGACGGGCCCCCGCCCCACCTCCTGAAGGTGGAGGGGGCGGCGGCCGAGGGGCGGGGTGGATCAGCCGTCGGCTCCGAGGACCAGGCCCGACGTCGGTACCCCGGTCCCGGCCGTGACCAGGGCGTGGGCGGCCCCCGGGACCTGGTTGACGGAGGTGCCGCGGATCTGGCGGACGGCTTCGGCGATGCCGTTCATGCCGTGCAGGTACGCCTCGCCGAGCTGGCCGCCGTGGGTGTTCAGCGGCAGCGCGTCGGCCGCGACGAAGTCCGCGGCCTCACCCGGCCCGCAGAAGCCGAACTCCTCCAGCTGCATCAGCACGAAGGGGGTGAAGTGGTCGTACAGGATCCCCACGTCGATGTCGCCGGGTCGCAGCCCACTGGTCCGCCACAGCTGGCGGGCCACCACGCCCATCTCCGGGAGCCCGGTGAGGTCGTCGCGGTAGAAGGAGGTCATCCCCTCCTGGCGCCGGCCGGCTCCCTGCGCCGCGGCCGTGATCACGGCGGGCTTGCGCCGCAGGTCACGGGCCCGCTCGGTGGTGGTGACGACGAGCGCCTGCCCGCCGTCGGTCTCCTGGCAGCAGTCCAGCAGCCGCAGCGGTTCCACGATCCAGCGCGAGGCGGCGTGGTCGGCGAGGGTGATCGGCTTGCCGTGGAACCAGGCGGCGGGGTTGTTCGCGGCGTGCCGGCGGCCGGTGACCGCGACGTGCCCGAAGGCCTCCGGGGTCAGCCCGTACGCGTGCAGGTAGCGCTGGGCGGTCATGGCGACCCAGGACGCCGGGGTCAGCAGCCCCCAGGGCAGCGACCACCCCAGCGCCGCCCCCTCCGCCGAGGGTTCGCGCTGCTGGACGCCGGAGCCGAAGCGGCGCCCGGAACGCTCGTTGAAGGCCCGGTAGCAGACCACTACCTCCGCGACCCCGGTGGCGACGGCCAGGGCGGCCTGTTGAACGGTCGCGCAGGCCGCGCCGCCGCCGTAGTGGACGCGGGAGAAAAAGGACAGGTCCCCGATGCCGGCCGCCTGGGCGACGGTGATCTCGGGGCTGGTGTCCATGGTGAAGGTGACCATGCCGTCGACGTCGGCCGGGGCGAGCCCGGCGTCGTCCAGGGCCGCGTGCACCGCCTCGACGGCCAGCTTCAGCTCGCTGCGACCGGAGTCCTTGGAGAACTCGGTGGCCCCGATCCCGACGACGGCGGCCCGTCCGCCCAGCTCGTCCCTGCTCCGCACGCTCATGCCGCACCCCCCGCGCGCTCCGAGCCCGCCGCGACGGACGCGCCGGGCGGGCCGGGCGGGCCGTCCGCGTCCGCCAGGGTCACCGTGACCGTGCCCGTGACGTGGTGGCCGATGCCGTTGGCGCCCACGATCCGGATCTCGGCGGTGTCCCCGTCGACGGCGGTGACGGTGCCGCTCAGCGTCATCGTGTCCCCCGGGTAGTTGGGGGCGCCGAGCCGGATGGCGACCCTTCGCAGCACGCAGCGCGGTCCGAGGTGGTCGGTGACGTACCGCCCGACCAGGCCGTTGGTCGTGAGGATGTTCATGAAGACGTCCGGGGAACCCTTGTCGCGGGCGCTCCGCGCGTCATGGTGGACGTCCTGGTAGTCGCGGGAGGCGATGGCTCCCGCGACGATCAGGGTGCGGGTCACCGGGATCTCCAGTGGCGGCAGCGCGTCGCCGACGTTCATGCGGGTTCCTCCTCCTCGATCGGCTCCCTGTCCATCGATGCGCCGAGCTCCTCCAGGAGTTCGCCGCCGCAGCCCAGGTAGGCGTCCAGTTGGCGGCCCCACAGGAAGTGGCGGTGGACCGGATGGTCCAGGTCGGCACCCATGCCCCCGTGCAGGTGCTGGCCCGCGTGCACGACCCGTTTGCCGGCCTCCGAGGCCCACCAGGCCGCCGTCAGCACGTGTTCGCGCGCCGCGAGCCCCTCGTCGAGACGCCAGGCGGCCTCGTAGGCGGTGACGCGGATCGCCTCGGTGTCCATGTACGCGTCGGCCGCGCGCAGCATCACGCCCTGGTTCGTGGACAGCGGTCGCCCGAACTGTTCGCGGGTGGAGGTGTACTCCACGGCGCGCGCGAGCGAGCCGGCGCAGACGCCCGCCTGGAGGCCGGCGAACGCGGTGCGGGCGGCGGCCAGGGTGGCCTCGTAGGCGCCCTCCCCGCCGAGGCGCTCCGCCGGGGCGCCGGTGAGGGTGAGCCGGCCCGCCGCCCAGGGGGCGGTGGTCTCCACGGGCTCCGTGACCGCTCCGGGTGCGTCCGTCCGTACGATCCACAGCGCCCGATCGGCGTCGGGCACGAGGACGTGCGTGGCGTCGCGCAGCCAGGGCACGACGGGCGCGACACCGGTGAGGCGTCCGTCCGCGGCCGCGGTGACACGGCCGCGGGCCGGGAAGGCGCCCGTGGCGACGGCTTCGCCGCTGCCCAGCGCGGGCAGGAGTCGGGCCCGCTGGGCGTCGGTGCCGTGCGCGGCGACGGGGAGGATCCCGTAGGCGCAGGTGGCGGCGTACGGGACCTGCGCGGTGGTGCGGCCCTGCTCCTCCAGCAGCAGCACCAGGCCGAGCAGTCCGAGGTCCTCCACCGCCGCGGTGAGCCCGGCGGTGGTGAGCGCCTTCCACAGTTCGGCGTCGCTCGCGGTGCCGGCGGCGGCGAGGCGTTCGTGGGTGGCGAGGTCGCGGAAGATCCGGGCGGCGAGGGCGACGGCCTCGGCCTGTTCCTCGGTGGGGTGGAAGTCCATGTCAGCCCGTTCCTCCTCGGAAGACGGGGAGTTCGAGCGTGTCGTCGACGCGCAGGAACTCCAGGCGGACGGGCAGGCCGATGCGGACCTTGTCGTAGGGGACGCCGGTGATGTTGGTGATGATCCGCACGCCCTCCGCCAGCTCGACGAGGGCCACCGCGTACGGGGGGTCGAAGGCGGGGAAGGGCGGGTGGTGCATGACGACGTACGAGTAGACCGTGCCGGAGCCGCTCGCCTCGACGGTGTCCCAGTCGGGGGAGGAGCAGGCGTTGCAGCCGGGGAGCCAGGGCAGGCGCAGGGTCCGGCAGGCGGTGCAGCGCTGGATCAGCAGTCGGTGTTCGCGCACCCCGTCCCAGAAGCCCTGGTTGTCGCGGTTGATCACGGGGCGCGGGCGGGCGGCGGGTGCGGGTGCGGGTGCGGGCGGTGGGGAGGCGGGGCGCGGGCGGGCGGCCGGGGCGTACTTGAGGATGCGGAAGCGGTGCGTTCCCGCGGGTTCGCCGTTCGCGTGGACGTCCATCCGGGTGGTCACGAAGTGCCCGGTGCCCAGTTTGGTGGTCTTGCGCGGCGAGACCGACTCGATGACGGCGTCGAAGGTGACCTCGTCGCCGGGGCGCAGGGGGCGCAGGTACTCCTGCTCGCAGTCGGTGGCGACCACGGAGGTGCAGCCCGCGCCGTCGAGGAGCCCGAACAGTTCCTCGTAGGCGGAGGAGCGGTCGGTGTGGCCCGAGAGCCCGCCCATCGTCCAGGCCTGGAGCATGGTGGGCGGGGCGATGGCGTCGGGGCCGGTGTAGGCCGGGTTGGTGTCGCCCATCGCCTCGCACCAGTGCCGGATCATCGGCGCGTTCACCGGGTCCTTGGCCCGGCCGGCGGTGGCGGCGGGGCGGCCCTCGAAGGTCCGGAGCAGGGCGTGGAACCGCGCCTGCGCGGACTCGGGCCCGTCGTGCGGACCGCCGGGGTCGTGGGGGCCGTGGGGTGTGTCCGATGGTGCCGTGGTCATCGCTTCCTCCCCTTCATGCCGAGGCGCATCATGGCGACGATCTCCCGTTGGACCTCGCTCACCCCGCCGCCGAAGGTGTTGATCTGGGCGGCGCGGTTCATCCGCTCCAGCTCACCGCCGGCGAAGGCCGCGGCGCCCCTGACCAGGGCCTCCTCGCCGACGGCCTCCTGACAGATGCGGTACACCTCGACGGTGGACTCGGTACCGAGGAACTTGACTCCGCTGGCGTCGCCCGGCGCCAGGGTGCCGGCCCCGACGTCCTGGACGAGGCGCCAGTTGAGCAGGCGTACGGCGGCCAACCGGGCGTGCGCCTCGGCGAGCCGGGACCGCACCCAGGGACGGTCGAGCGGGCGCTCGCCGGTGTCGGGGTCGGGGGTGCGGGCGTGGGCGAGGGCGGCCTCGTAGAAGTCCTCGGCCTGCATGCCGATGGCGGCGAGGGCGACGCGCTCGTGGTTGAGCTGGTTGGTGATCAGACCCCAGCCGCCGTTCTCCGGCCCGACGAGGTTGCCGGCCGGGACGCGGATGTCGTCGTAGTACGTCGCCGTGGTGGTGAGCCCGCCGACGGTGTCGATCGGGGTCCAGGAGAATCCGGGGCTGTCGGTGGGAACGAGGACGATCGAAATGCCCCGGTGCTTGGCGGCGTTCGGATCGGTGCGGCAGGCCAGCCAGATCCAGTCGGCGTTCTGGGCGTTCGAGGTGAAGACCTTCTGCCCGTCGATCCGCCAGTGGTCGGTAGCGCCGTCGGCGCCCCGCTCGCGGACGGCGCGGGTGCGGAGGGCGGCGAGGTCGGTGCCCGCCTCGGGCTCCGAGTAGCCGATGGCGAAGACGACCTCACCCGCGAGGATGCGGGGCAGGAAGTAGTCCCTCTGCTCCGGCGTCCCGTACTTCATGAGGGTGGGGCCGACGGTGTTGAGCGTGACCATGGAGACCGGGGCCCCGGCCCGGTAGGCCTCGTCGAAGAAGACGAACTGCTCGTCGGGGCCGCGGCCTTGGCCGCCGTACTCGACGGGCCAGCCGAGACCGAGCAGACCGTCGGCACCGATCCGGCGCAGCAGGGCCCGCTGGGCGACCGGGTCCTCGGGCACCCCGTCGGGGAGCAGTTCCCGGAAGTACGCGCGCAGTTCGGCACGGAGCCGCGACTGGGCTTCGGACGGGGCGAGGTGCACGGCTCTGGCCTCCCGGAGACACGCGTCTGCGAATGGACCTGACTGTCCGTCAGATTTACTGCCCGTGTCAAGGTCGGCAGGAGGTGGGAACGCCCCGGCACGCACCGGGCACGCACCCGGCAGGCACCGGGCACGCGCGAGGGCGCCCGCACGACCGGACCCCAGCCGGTCCGGTCGTACGAGCGCCCTCCTCGGTCGGTGCGGCTCAGCGAGCGGCTACCACCAGGGGTGGAAGTTGACCGCGACGTTCGTGTTGGACTGCTGGATCGCCGTGTAGGCCGAGCCGTTGACCTGCGCGGTGTTGTTCTGGTTGGACGCGCCCGAGCCGGTGGCCACCTGCTGGGAGGTGGAGGAGTTCCCGCTGTTGTTGCCGCCGACGCCGCTGCCGACGATGCCGGCCACGCTCGCATTCGATCCGTCGTTCGCCAGGGCGCCGTTGTCGGCCGCGGCCACTCCGCCGAAGAGGGCGACGGCGAGGGGGAGAGCGGCGACGGCGGCGATGACGCGGGCGGTACGGATGCTTGCCATGTCTTGATCCTCCATGAGACCGAAGTGGGGTGTTTTCCGGAGCGGTTGGCCGACCGCCCTGGTCGCTTGCGTGGTGCCGGTTCGTGTTGCTGACGACGTCGCGACACCAGAGTTGCCCACCGAATCCCCGGCGAACCAGCCCACGGCCTGCTATTCCCCCGCAAGCATGACCAACATCGGATAAACCCCATTCACGTCCACGACGCCCCCGCTCAACACCCCCGAACAGGCCGAAGTCCGTGCCGGGCAAGGGAGGAAGCGTTCCTCCAAACCCACCGGCCCCGGACATGCCAAAGCGGGCCGCACCGTCCGGGAACCCCACCGTCTCCCGGGCCCGCGGCCCTGCGATACCAAGCCTCACGCCCCCCGTGCGCCCCTGGCGTCCGCCGGAGCGATCCCCCTGTGCCCCACTCCCGGGGGCACCGTACGGCGCGATCCACGACCGGGAACGGTCGGGCTCCAGCGCCTGTGGTCGTACGTTCCCGCCTGACCGCCCACTACGCGGCGAGTGCCACCCGCGCCTGCTCCACAGCGGTGTCCACCCGGTCGGAAGCCAGTGCCGCGGCGGTGGTCGAGCGTCGGACGGAGGGGCTCTTGCCGTGCGCCTCGGCACGGATCCGCTGCTTGATGGTGGGCGGGAGGGAGCCCCCCCGCATCATCGCCCGCCAGGTCCGCCGCGCCACGGCGACGGGCCGACGCACCGCCGGCGCCGAGGGGGCGGCCACCGCGGCGGCGACCGGGGCCGGCTTGGCAGCGAGGCCGAGGGCCGCCAGGAGCGCGACGAGGGCCGCGAGGACGGAGGTCCAGATCGAGGTGACGGTGCTGCGGTAGGTCATGACGAACGCCTCATTTCGCGATGTTCCGACGGGCGGATCTGAATACATTCGTCATGATGTGGTCGCAACCGGACGGCCTCCGCGACGCGCGCCGATCTTCCGACAAACACCACCCGGAAGGCGCAGCGGCCCCTCGAATCCCCGCCGGAAACCCCTGAATCTCCGCCGGATACCTGCCCGGCACGACCCTTGTGCGGCCGGCCGTGCGCGGATGGAGGCGGGCGACATGCGGAAGGGGCGCCCCGGAATCCGGGGCGCCCCTTCCGGCCGGCGCGTTCGCCGACCTGGTGCGGTGGGTGTGGGATTTGAACCCACGGTGACTCGCGCCACGACGGTTTTCAAGACCGGTCGGTGCGCAGTGGTCATCCCGGCCCCGACCTGCGCCTTTCCTCCTTCAAGGCCGCTGAGCGCGAATCCTGGCCCACACATGGCCCATGAGGGCCTGGAAACGGCTCTCTGGGAGTCCCGTCCAGCCCGCCCGACCTCAAGCGGTCACATGCGACCCTGGCAGCAACCCAAGCTCTTGGAAGGAGGTGCCGTGCCGGAGGCCAGCCCGCGCGGAACCTATCTACTCATCGCTGACGCACTGCGGAAGGAGATCGAGGAGGGAGACTCCCAGAACAGCACTCTGCCGTCAGAGGCCGTTCTCATGCAGGCTCACGACGTCTCCCGCAACACCATCCGTCGCGCGCTGAAGACGCTGGAGTCCGAAAAACTGATCACGTCCGTGCCGGGCGCCGGGTGGCGCGTGTCTCGGGTGCCCGTCCCGCCTCTCGTTGAACGCCTGATCGCTGTCATCACTGAGGACCATCTCGCCGTCGGCGACAAGTATCCGTCTGAGGCGAACCTCTGCGAGCGCTTCGCAATGTCCCGAACGGCCGTACGTCACGCGTTGGCGCAGATGGAGGGAATCGGCCTGCTCGCCACCGTGCACGGCAAAGGCCGAACCGTGCTCACCCTTCCGACCACCCAAGAGGAGTCATAGCTTTGCCATCCATGGGGCTAACTGCGTGGGCGTACTCGCTCTCCGAATCGATGCTGGCCGAACCGCTGCCGCGCCGCTGGGCCCACTCCCTCGGGGTGGCTGAGCGGGCGCGTTCCCTGAGCCCGATCCTCGGCCGGGACGCCGAGCTACTGGAGGCTGCCGCAGTTCTGCACGATGTCGGCTACTCCCCCTCCATCGCCACTACCGGCTTCCACCCGCTCGACGGGGCCCGGTTCCTCCGCGACCAGGAGGGCGCTGACGAGCGCGTCGTCCGGCTCGTGGCCCACCACTCCTGCGCTCTTCTGGAGGCCGAGGAGCGCGGTCTCCGACATGACCTGGAGACCGAGTTCGAGCTGGAGAAGCCGGAGCTGGTAGACGCGCTGATCGTGTCAGACATGACGACCACGCCGGACGGCGAGCACACAACGCCGGCGGCCAGGCTGGACGAGATCGTGCAGCGGTACGGCCCGGACACGATCGTGGGGCGCTTCATCCAGCGAGCAGCACCGGAGATCTACGCCGCCACCAAGCGGGTGGAAGGCCGATTGACCCTCGCCCAGGCCGCCACTCAGCCGATGTAAGGCTCACGGCGCGACTCGTCCAGGCCATGTTGGATCCGCAGCCGCATAGACGGGTGAATGTCCAGGTCATCGAGGTCCTTCGGATCGATCCAGCGGACCTCCTTGGATTCGCTGCTCGTGCGAAGGATTCCGCCTATCGGATGGGCCCGGAAGCAGATCGAGAACTGTTGTCGTACCTCGCCATCGTCGTACGCGAGGACGTGCTCCGGGTCGGTGTAGAGACCGACAACGCCGTCCACCTCAACCTTGATCCCCGTCTCCTCTTCGACTTCGCGCACCACTGTGTCGCCGACACGCTCGCCAATGTCGTGACCACCGCCAGGAAGTGCCCACAGGTTGTTATCGGTCTTGTGGATGACCAGCAGCCTCCCGGCGTCGTCGCGCACGATGGCCGTGACCGAGGGCACCACCGAGTTAGCGGCGGGAGCGGCGGGGTCGCGGAAGTAGTCGATTCGGCTCATGCGTCTAGACCTCCCAGGTCTGTGGGCGAGGAGATGGGTCTTGCGGTCTCCCAGACCCGTTCGACGCTCTCGGCGTAGGCATCGAACAGCTCGCCCCCGGGGACACGCTGGATATGCAGCACCGGCGCCATGTACGCGCCGACGCCGTACAGGTGGCCGTTGGCGAGCATCTCGTCATCGGCCCGGTAGATCGAGTTGTAGAGCGTGGTGGAGTGGAGTCGGAACTCCACACCAGGAAGGCCGAACAGCGCCGCATAGTTGACCAGGGCGTTGCGAATCTTGCTGGCCATAGCGCCCCTGATCCCCTCGTCCTCGCCTCGCACGGCGACCGCGGCAGACTCCGGATCCCCGAGCATGAAGCGGATGCGGACGCCGGCAGCCGACCTCTCCTTGACGACCTGGTGAAATGCTGCGTCCTCAGTGAGCCAAAAGCCCGAGTAAACGAGCACGTCGAAGTGTCGTGACGCTCGGGCGTAGAGCTGTGGCCAGAGACGGTTCGGGACTACGGATCGGTGAGGGTAGAGCCTGACCAGCTCGGCGTTCCCAGCCTCGGTAACCTCGGCCGACGTCCGCTCATCCGGCCACAGGTATGACATCTCTCGCTGAAGGAGCGAGGCTGCGGCGTACTTGAAGCGACGGTACGGCTGCCGCTTGGGCTCATTGATCCAGCGTTCAACCGTCTTGGCTGACACGCCTAGCGCTTCGGCGACTTGATCGAGCGACAGACCGCTCTGGGTGATCGCACCGCGTAACCGCTCATTTGCCATGTCGCGCTCTCCCCGCAATGGGACGACTTGGTACGACCTCACCGTAGCGAAGTCGTGCACCAGTCGTACATGTGCAGAGTCCAGCGTCTCGGCCCGAGAGGCCAAGCTAAAGACACATCGAGCGGACGGAAGCGTCAGCCCCGAAGAGTGAAGGGACTTGACGCCGTGGATCCTTCTCTCCATGATGAGGAACAGGTATTACATGTACCTCTACGGATGGAATCCGCCGCGAGGTGCTGTGCAAGCGGGAGGCCACTTGGGGCTCACCGCGCACGCCAGAGAGTCACGGCTCTTTGAGAACTGAACAGTGATCGTGCGGGGCTGACGCGAGTCGGCGGTCGCGGTAGGTGCCTAGGACGAGGGTCCGGGGGCAAACCGCCGCGGTGGACGTCCGACTCCCCCTATGCGCTTGGCAGCGCCACCCGGACTCGGGTGTGGGGAAAGACAGCTGGGCCCCAACGCACGTGGCGGCAAGAGTGAGACCGCCCCCGAGACGACCGGGTGACGTCGTCGGCGGCACGCCAACCTGCACCGACTCGTGCAGGCCGCCTTCCGGCGTCAGAGCAGTGATGCTGACGCACCGATTCTCAGGCTCATGACGGGACCGCCGCGGCAACGACGATCGGCGAAGTCCCGCCCCTTCCCGCGTGGAGGTTTCTCATGTTCCACCGACATCCGCAGGCGCCGACCGTACTCGACCGGTACGACCGGCCGCGCCCCTCGCGTCACCCACACCCACCGCCGCGCTGAGCGCGCTGCGGCCGGCTGCCTCCTCCGCCCGTCCGCCGCCTTTTGGCGTCGTACGGGCGGGGTTGAGGGGAGCCGGAGCTCTTCCTGCTTCACAACGACGTGCAGCCCCGGCGCTCGAACGCCGGGGCTGCTGTTCGGTCCCGTTCCTCTGTGGAAGGAGCAAGACCTTGATGTTCATCGATCTTGTCCAGGACCCCGTTACCGGTGACTGGTACGGCGACGAACCGACCGACGCCGACCTGGCCTCCATCGAGGCGGAGCCCCCGGTGCTCATCTCCGACGAGCTGTTGTTCATCGACGTTCAGATCGCGCTCATGGAGCCCGCCCCGGCCGCCCTGGACGTGCGCCGCCGGCGCCGCGCCGAGGCCCGCCTGATGGCCGCCCGCCGCGACGCCGCCAACCGCGGCGCCCGCCGCGCAAAGGCGGGGGACGCAGCGTGAAGGCGATCACCAGCCGCGCTCAGGCCAACGCCGCGGAACGCACGCTGAGCGTGGGCATGTGGGCGATCGTCAGCGGAGCGATGCTGTTCTCCGTCCTGACGGTCACCCCGCTCATGACCGCTCACACCCACGAGGACTGGCAGTGGACGGCCCCGATCCTGCCGATCGTGGTCGACTCCGCTGTCGTCATCGTGGTCCGCCTCGACTCCGTCCTCGCCCGCCTCGGCGGCCGGGGCGGCCCCTGGCCGGTGGCCCTGCGGTGGATGACCGGCGCCATGACCCTCCTCCTCAACATCGGGGCATCCGCCCTGGTCGGCGACCTGGTCGGCGTCGCCGTCCACTCCGTCGCGCCGCTCCTGCTGATCGTGACCGCCGAGGCCGGTCTCGCCTACCGGCGGGCCCTGGCCGCCGCCGTCAAGGGCCTGGAAGCGCAGGAGGAAGAGACCCGTCAGGCCCGCGAGACGGCCGCGGAGAAGCGGGAGGAAGCCCGCCAGCAGCGGGCGCGTGAACGCCGCGACCACGAAGCGGCCGAGGCCCGTGAACGGCGTGAACACGAGGCCCGCCTGATCCGCGACGAAGCCGAACGGCAGGAGCGGGTCCGGCGCGAGGAGCGCGAGGACCGGGAGCGTCACGAGCGTGAGGAACGCGAGGCCGGTGAACGCCGTGAACGCGAGCGTGAACAGCAACGGCTGGAGCGTGAACGCCGTGAACGCGAGGCCCAGCAGCAGAAGGAGCGGGAGACCCGCCAGAAGGAGGAGCGGGAGCGTCAGGCCCGTGTCGAGGAGGTCGAGCGTGAACGCCGTGAACGGTCCCGTGAACAGGAACGGCTGGAGCGTGAACGCGCTGAACTCCTGACGCTCGGACCGGCCGCGGAGAAGCTCCCCGAAGCCGAGGCCCGCGCGCTCGTCAAGCGCCTGCACACCGCCGGCCTCGGGATCAGGGTGGCCGCCGAGACGACCGGCTGGTCCGTCGGCTGGGTCTCCGCCCGCTACCAGGAGCTCCGCACCCCGCCCGCCGGCCTCGAAGGAGCCGCCTCGTGAAGCTCTCCCCGAACACCGCCCCCGCCGAGCCGACCGACCTGCTGATCCGGATGCACAACCAGGTCGGCGCCGCCGTCGACGTCACCGGCACCCCGGACAGCTCCTACTGGTCCTGCCACGGATGCGGCTACGGCTACGGCTACAGCAGCATCGACCACCACGTGGACACCACCCGCGCCAGGGCCAACGCCCACGCCGCCGACTGCCGGGCCGCCTACCACCGCCTCGACCGATGACCGGCCTGCCCGTCTACCGGTGGAGCCTGGCCCCCGACGGGCTGGCCACCCGCCGACAGCTCCGCGCCGCTGGGCTTCGGCCCGGCGGTCAGGACGTCGTCGCCCAGCTCGAACGCCCGCGCCGCCGGCGCGGGCCGCTGATCGCCTACCTCTACCGGGTCGACCTGGCCCGCCCGGTGAGGCCGATGACCGTCCGCCGGGCCGCGGCTCTGGCGAAGGCGAACAAGGCCCGTCGTACCTGCCCCGCCTGCGAGCGGGACGCCGGGTACGTGATCCCGCCCTCGCTCGGCATGTGCGTCCCGTGTGCGGACGCCCCGGCACTCGCCGCCTGAACACCGTCTTCAAGGAGTTCCAGTGACCTCCCAGACCTCTACCACCACCCCGGCCGCCGCCCAGGGTTCCCACATGTGGGTGTTGACCCTGGAGATGCCGGGTCGGGGGATGAGCACGCAGTACGGGACGTGGACGCCGCCCGCCGACTCCACCCGCTACGACGTGTTCGTCGCGCTCCGGGGCCACATCGTGTCCCAGCACCCGGAGATGGCCTCCGCCAACTGCGTCTTCTTCAGCCTGGAGCCCAACCGGCTCTGACCTGCACCAACGATCCCTGGAAAGGAGGAGTCGTCATGCCCGGCATCGACTGGGATGGGGAGTTCTCTCGCATGAACGCCCCGGCCCCGGCCCCGGCCCCGGCCTCGCCCGCGGCCTCGGAGAAGACCGGCACGTCGTCCAAGGTCGCCGCCACGATCGGCAAGATCGGGGCGGGCCGCCACAACAAGGCCGCGCTCGCGGTGTGCGGGACGATCGCCGTCCTCGCGGTGTGCGGAACGGTCGTGACCGTCACCGACATGCAGGACCGAGCGCGCGCCCAGGACCGAGCGCGCGCCCAGGACCAGGCCGCGACCGCCCTGGTTGAAGCCGAGGTCGACAAGCAGCGGGCCCAGAGCCAGGAGGCCGCGGCCAAGACGCTCTACGAGCGGGAGATGGCCGTCTACCTGGAGTGCAACAAGCTCCGGGCCGCCGCCGTCGCGAAGGCCGCCTCGTACGACGTCGCGCGGATCCCCGCCTGCGAAGCCCCCGTCCTCGGCGCCACCACCCCCAAGGCCGCTCCGGCCGACGGCGCGCCAGCAGACGGGATCACCTCAAGCCCCTGGCTGTGGGTGGCGCTCGTCGGCGGCGCCGGCCTCATCGCCTACAAGAAACTCTCCGCTCCCAGCTCCTCCGGTTCGAGTGCGACCGTTCCCGCGAACAACAAGGGATTCACCTTCGAGAAGGGCGCGTAATGACGCTCCAGTTCTTCGCTCTGGTCCTGTTCTGCTGGGCCATGTACTTCACCTTCAAGAAGACCAAGGGAAAGCAGATGCTGATCAGCCTGGCACTGATCGCGTCCGGTGTTCTCCTGCCCTACACGCCGGTCGGTGACCAGATTCGAGGCGGCCTCGAATCCGTCTTCAACACGGCGAACGACACGGTAGCCGACCTCGGCGCCTCGTCACGCTGAGCGATCAATCTCCGGTTACAGGTTACCGGTTACAGCCCTCAGGCGCCCCCGAACCGCCCCCGTGCGGCCCGAACCGGCGCCCGCGGGGCCTGTAACCGGTAACCGGTAACCCCACCGCGACCACGAAGCGTCACCGGAAGGGGGCTCGTGGAACTCCTCGTTCTCCTCGCCATCACCTACCTCGTCGGCGTCGACAACACGCACGGAAAATACGAGAAGGCAGGCATCAAAAAGCCCGCCCCGAAAACGAAGAACAAGTGGGAGCCGAAGAAAGCGCCGGACACGTTCCGGAAAGGCTCCTACAACCTGGCGGCGAAAACCCGCTACGGGCTGCTCGCCGGCGCCCACTGGGCCGGCGGACTGCGCGAAGGATGGCGCTCCGCCTACCTGAAGAAGCCCGGCGTCAAGCCCTCCACTTCGTCCACCGGCACCAAGCCGTCGGGGCCGTCCGCACCCACCACGGGCGCCGGGATGCCCCCGAAGCCCACCACCCCACCGAAGCCGACCACCCCGCCCCCGGCGGGCCCCGCGCCCGGGCCGACCGCGGCCCCGACGCCGCCGGCTCCGGCCGACGCCGCGCCGCCGGTCGCCGAGTCGGTGCCGGGGCCGACCATCCCGCCGCCCGGCATCGTCCCGCCGCCGGCGGCCGTCAAGCTTCCCGATCACATCAAGGAGGACCCTGCGATGCAGCCCAACCCGCCCACCCCGCATGCCGCGACCGTGGACGCCAAGGGTGTCCACGTCACCACGGCCGCCGGGAAGGCCCGTACCTACAGCGGTGGCGAGGTCATGACCCTGACCCAGGTCATCGACCTGGCCGAGGGCTCCGCCACCGTCTGCCAGTCCAGCACGGACACCTGCCT